>NZ_FLQY01000193.1 GCF_900089945.1 Candidatus Propionivibrio aalborgensis
TCGCCACGAAAGGGGAGCAAGTTGCGAAGTCACCTGTTAGCCGTGTGCTACGGGTGACGGCAGACGGCAAGCGCTATTACGTCAAACGCTATCTTGGCAACGGCAAGAATGCCGTACGGCGCTGGTTCGGCCTGCGTGGACTGGTTGCCCCCCAGCGCGTCGTCAAGGAGTGGAAAAACCTGCTGCTGTTCCGGAAATGGGGTATCCCGACAGCCACATTGGTGGGGTATGGACTGGAGCATCTGGAGAGGTTGGCGACCGCCAGCGACCCATGCCTGCGTGACCGGCGCTGGATGGCCCAGGTCTTGCGGCAGGTTGCCAACATTACCCGCACGCTGCACGCGGCTGGTTTTGCCCACAACGATCTGAAATGGCGCAACCTGCTGGTGGATGGCGGTGGCAGCCCAACGGTGTACCTGATCGATTGCCCTAGCGGCGGTATGTGGTGGGGCGTGTTTCTGAAATACCGCATCATCAAGGATCTGGCTTGCCTCGACAAAGTGGCCAAGTACCAGCTTTCCCGCAGCCAGCGCTTGCGCTTCTACCTTGATTACACCGGGCAGAGACGATTGGGCGTGGAAGACAAGCAGCGAATACGCAAAATTCTTGCGTTTTTTGAGGGACGCGAGTGATCCGTTTCCAGTGAACAAACCAGCGCAATTGCTGGTCACATTGCTGATTCCGGATTACAAGGCGCTGGAGGTCATCCCGAGTGCCCTTTGGCAACCTGCACATCAGAGCAGACTGACATGGATGACGCGCCTGGCAGGCACGGCACTTGCGTGCACGGCGATGGGCCTGACAACTCACCGTCAGGAATACCGGCGAGTGGCAGTGGTTCCGTGCGGCTGAGACGCCTTGAGCGCACTCCTATTTGCACTCTATTGGTGCGGCGCAAGGATTTGAACGGTAGATATTTCGGAGTATACTCCCCGGCCGTTCGTAGTATTCATGAGCAACTTTTGACCAGCGTTCTTGATGTTTTACCAACCGTGTTTCGAGGATTTAAGCGTGATGAATTCGGCTGTACCTGAACGGCAAGGGTTATATGACCCGGCCCACGAGCACGACGCCTGCGGTGTCGGTTTTGTAGCGCATATCAAGGGCCTGAAGAGCCACTCGATCATCCAGCAGGGTCTGCTGATTCTGAAAAATCTGAATCATCGGGGCGCTGTCGGCGCGGATCCGTTGATGGGTGACGGCGCTGGCATTCTGATCCAGATTCCGGACGAATTTTTCCGCAAGGAAATGGCCAGTCGGGGCGTGATTCTGCCGCGCGCCGGCGATTACGGCGTCGGGATGGTATTCCTGCCCAAGGAATCCGCTTCGCGCCTGGCATGCCAGGAGGCCATCGAGCGTGCAGTGCGCACAGAAGGGCAGGTGGTTCTCGGCTGGCGTGATGTTCCAATTGACCACACGATGCCCATGTCACCCGCCGTTCGCAAGCGCGAGCCGATCATTCGCCAGATATTCATTGGTTGCGGCCCCGACGTGATGGTGACCGACGCGCTGGAGCGCAAACTCTATGCGATTCGCCGCAGTGCAGCCAACGCCATCCGTGCACTGGGGCTCGAGCACAGCAGGGAATTCTACCAACCGTCGATGTCGGCCCGGACCATTGTGTACAAAGGGCTGTTACTTGCTTCTCAGGTTGGCGAGTACTACACCGACCTCAAGGATCCGTGTTGTGTCTCGGCGCTTGCGCTGGTGCATCAGCGTTTTTCGACCAACACGTTCCCGACCTGGCCGCTGGCCCATCCGTTCCGCATGATTGCGCACAACGGCGAAATCAACACCCTGCGCGGCAACTACAACTGGATGCGCGCACGCGAAAAAGGCACTTCCTCGCCGCTGATGGGTGCCGATCTGGAAAAAATCTGGCCGGTGATCTATCCCAACCAGTCCGATTCGGCGTCGTTCGACAACGCGCTGGAGTTGCTGGTGATGGGCGGTTACTCACTGGCGCACGCCATGATGCTGCTGATTCCGGAGGCATGGGAATCACACACCTTGATGGACGAAAAACGTCGCGCCTTCTATGAATATCATGCGGCCATGATGGAGCCCTGGGACGGTCCGGCCGCCGTGGCCTTTACCGATGGCTGTCAGATTGGCGCAACGCTTGACCGCAATGGCCTGCGCCCGGCACGCTATCTGGTTACCGACGACGATCTCGTTGTCATGTCATCGGAAGCCGGGGTGTTGCCGATTCCCGAAGAAAACATCATCAAGAAGTGGCGTCTGCAACCGGGCAAAATGTTCCTCATCGATCTCGATCAGGGGCGCATCATTGACGACCTCGAGCTCAAGGAAACACTGTCGCGGCAGAAACCCTATCGGGACTGGGTGGCACGCATCAACGTCAAGCTCAGCGGCCTGGACCTCGGTATGCATGTGACTGCGCCGGAGTACTCGGTGCCCTTGCTCAAGCGCCAGCAGGCATTCGGCTTCAGCCAGGAAGATATAAAGTTCATTCTGGAGCCGCTGGCCAGGACTGGCGAGGAGGCCACTGGCTCGATGGGTAACGACACGCCGCTGGCGGTACTCTCGAACAAGGACAAATCGCTGTTCATGTATTTCAGGCAACTGTTTGCGCAGGTGACCAACCCGCCCATTGACTCGATTCGCGAGCAACTGGTCATGTCGCTGGTCTCCTTCATCGGCCCCAAGCCCAACCTGCTTGGCATCAACGAAATCAACCCGCCCTACCGGCTTGAAGTGTCGCAGCCGGTGCTGAACTTTGCCGACATGGTCAGGTTGCGCAACATCGCCGCATGCACGGAGGACAAGTTTCTGTCTGCCGAGCTCGATATCTGCTACCCGCTGGCATGGGGCAACGAAGGCGTTGAGGCACGTATCGCTTCATTGTGCGCCGAGGCGGAGGATGCCGTGCATCGTGGCTGCGGAATCCTGATCGTTTCGGATCGCCATATGAACCAGGATAACGTGGCCATCCCGGCCCTGCTCGCCACTTCGGCGGTGCACCAGCATCTGGTAACCCAGGGTTTGCGCACTCTCGTCGGCCTCGTTGTCGAGACAGGCTCGGTTCGTGAGACGCATCACTTCGCCGTTCTGGCCGCTTATGGCGCCGAAGCCGTGCATCCCTACCTGGTACTCGAAACCTTGCAGCAACTGGCGGGTGAAAGCGAAGCGGAGCGCGAAAAGGCCATCAAGCACTTCGTCAAAGGCATCGGCAAGGGATTGCTGAAGGTCATGTCCAAGATGGGCATATCGACCTACATGTCCTATACCGGCGCCCAGATCTTCGAGGCCATCGGCCTGCAAAGGAAGATGGTTGACAAGTACTTTACCGGCACCGAGACGCAGATCGAGGGGATCGGCATTTTCGAGGTGATGGAGGAGGCCATTCGGCAACACCGGCACGCCTTCAGCACCGATCCGGTGCTGACCAACATGCTGGACGCCGGTGGCGAATACGCTTTCCGCATTCGTGGTGAAGAGCACATGTGGACGCCCGATGCCATTGCCAGGCTCCAGCACTCAACGCGCACCGGGCAGTACGAAAGCTACAAGGAATACGCCACCATTATCAACGACCAGACGAAGCGGCACATGACCTTGCGCGGGCTGTTCGAGATCAAGCCGGCCGGGCCGGCGGTCCCGTTGGACGAGGTTGAGCCGGCCAAGGAGATCGTCAAGCGATTCGCCACCGGGGCGATGTCGCTCGGCTCGATTTCAACCGAGGCGCACAGCACCCTGGCCATCGCCATGAACCGGATCGGCGGCAAGTCGAACACCGGCGAGGGCGGGGAAGACCCTGCGCGATTCAAACCGGTCAAGGCCGGTCAGATGGTCTCCGAAATCATCGGCAAGGGCCGTATCGAGCGCGATCTGCAGCTAAAGGAAGGTGACAGTCTGCGTTCGGCGATCAAGCAAGTCGCCTCTGGCCGTTTCGGCGTAACGGTGGAGTATCTGTCCAATGCCGATCAAATCCAGATCAAGATGGCGCAAGGCGCCAAGCCGGGCGAAGGCGGCCAGCTTCCGGGGCACAAGGTTTCCGAATATATCGGCTTCCTCAGGTACTCGGTACCGGGCGTCGGACTCATTTCGCCACCACCGCACCACGATATCTACTCCATCGAAGACCTGGCGCAGCTCATACACGACCTGAAGAACGCCAATTCGCAGGCGTCGATCAGCGTCAAGCTGGTGTCTGAGATCGGCGTTGGCACGGTTGCCGCGGGTGTCACCAAGGCCAAGGCCGATCATCTGGTGATCGCCGGTCACGACGGTGGAACCGGCGCCAGCCCCCTTTCATCGATCAAGTACGCCGGTTCGCCGTGGGAACTGGGCCTTGCCGAGACACAGCAGACGCTGGTACTCAACCGTCTGCGCGGCCGCGTACGCGTTCAGGCCGACGGCCAGATGAAGACCGGGCGCGATGTATTGATCGGCGCCCTGCTTGGCGCCGACGAATTCGGCTTTTCCACGGCGCCTCTGGTCGTCGAGGGCTGCATCATGATGCGCAAGTGCCACCTCAACACATGCCCGGTGGGCGTGGCAACACAGGATCCGGTTTTGCGCAGAAAGTTCTCCGGTCAGCCGGAGCATGTCGTCAACTATTTCTTCTTCGTCGCCGAAGAACTGCGCGAATTGATGGCACAGATGGGTGTCCGCAACTTCAACGACCTGATCGGGCGCGCCGATTTGCTTGACATGCGTCAGGGTATCGATCACTGGAAGGCAAGAGGTCTCGACTGTAGCCGTATATTCCATTGCCCCGACAGACAGCCTGACGAACCGGTTTATCACTGCGAAGAACAGGATCATGGTCTCGACAAAGCGCTCGACAAGCAACTCATCGAGCTGGCCAGACCGGCTATCGAAGAAGGCAATCAGGTCAATATCGAGCTGCCGATCCGCAATGTCAATCGCACTGTCGGCGCCATGCTTTCCGGACGGATCGCCAGAAAATACGGCCATGCGGGATTGCCTGACAGCACGATTCAAATAACCCTAAACGGCACGGCAGGCCAGAGTTTTGGCGCGTTTCTGGCGCGCGGCGTTACGATGGATCTGATCGGCGAGGGCAACGACTACGCCGGCAAGGGGCTATCGGGCGGGCGCATCATTGTTCGTCCACATGGCGGATTTCGCGGCGATACGACCTCCAACATCATCATCGGCAATACCGTGCTGTATGGCGCGATTGCCGGTGAGGCGTTTTTCGCCGGTGTCGCGGGAGAGCGCTTTGCGGTTCGCAACTCGGGCGCTACGGCCGTGGTCGAGGGCGTTGGCGATCACGGGTGCGAGTACATGACAGGCGGTACCGTTGTCGTGCTCGGCATCACCGGGCGGAACTTCGCCGCCGGCATGTCGGGGGGAGTGGCCTATGTTCTGGATGAGGACGGCAGCTTTGAGTCGCGCTGCAACATGGCGCAGGTGGCACTGGAACCCGTGGAGGAAGAAATCGCCGCACGCAAAGGGAGCGGTGCCGGCGACGACCTCGAAAGCCACGGCAAGGTTGATGTCCGTCACCTTGGCATGGAAGACGAGATTCTGCTCAAGGGGCTGGTCGAGCAACACGCCCGACGCACAGGCAGTGTGCGAGCGGGAAAGATCCTCGAAGACTGGGCGACATACCGCGCACGCTTCGTCAAGGTGATGCCGCATGAATACAGGCGGGCGCTAACAGAAATGGCCGCGCAGAAAGCCGGAAATCAGCAACGGGAGGCCGCATAAATGGGTAAGCCGACTGGCTTTATGGAATTTCAGCACCTGTCGGAGGCCTATGAGGCCACCGATCAACGGTTGAAGCATTACCGCGAGTTCATCATCACGCTGAGCGACGCACATGCCAGCGTGGAAGGCGCGCGCTGCATGGATTGCGGCATTCCTTTCTGCAACAACGGGTGCCCGGTCAACAACATCATTCCGGACTGGAATGACCTGGTCTATCGCGGCAACTGGAAACAGGCGCTGGACGTGCTGCATTCCACCAACAATTTCCCGGACTTCACCGGGCGGATTTGTCCGGCACCCTGCGAAGCCGCCTGTACGCTCAATATCAACAATGACCCGGTGGGTATCAAGTCAATCGAACATGCGATTATCGACAAGGGCTGGGAGATGGGCTGGATCGTTCCGCAGCCGGCGCAGGCGAAAACGGGCAAGCGCGTTGCCATCGTCGGTTCCGGACCCGCCGGTCTTGCGGCGGCCCAGCAGCTTGCACGTGTCGGCCACGATGTAACGGTATTCGAGAAGAACGATCGTATCGGCGGTTTGCTGACCTACGGCATTCCGGACTTCAAGCTCGAGAAATTGCATATAGAACGACGCATCGAACAGATGGAGGCCGAGGGTGTCAGCTTCCGTACCGGCGCCATGATCGCTTCCAAGGAACTGCCCGCGGGCATCGTGAGTGATGCCAGTGAATTCATTTCGGCTGAACAGCTGACCAGTGATTTTGACGCCGTGATACTTGCGGCCGGTGCCGAAGTTCCACGCGAGCTGCCCATTCCGGGGCGCGATCTGAACGGCATCTATCCGGCACTGGAGTTCCTGATTCCGCAGAACAGGGAAGTGAGTGGCGGCAAAGCCAATCCGATCAGCGCCAAGGACAAGCATGTTGTCGTTATCGGTGGCGGGGATACCGGTTCCGACTGCGTAGGGACGAGCTATCGCCACGGGGCTGCATCGGTGACGCAATTCGAGCTGATGCCGCAACCGCCCGAACAGGAGAACAAGGCGCTGACCTGGCCGTATTGGCCGCTGAAACTGCGAACCTCGTCTTCTCATCTGGAAGGCAATACGCAACGCAAGTTTGCCATCGCGACCAAGGAGTTTCTCGGCGAAGAGGGTGTTCTCAAATCGCTGAAAACAGTCGAGCTGGATTGGAAAGACGGGAAGATGAACGAAATTCCCGGCAGCGAAAAAACTGTTCAGGCTGATCTTGTCTTCCTGGCAATGGGCTTCCTGAGCCCAGTCGGCGGACTGCTCGACGCCTTCGGCGTCGACAAGGATGCGCGCGGAAATGCCAAGGCGACCACCGACGGCGAAGGCTGTTACGCGACAAATGCCGCCAAGGTGTTTGCCGCTGGCGATACACGCCGCGGTCAGTCGCTGGTTGTCTGGGCAATCCGCGAAGGTCGTCAGTGCGCAAGGGAAGTTGACAGCTACCTGATGGGGGACAGTACGCTTCCACGTTGATCTGCAATCCAGGTCGATGAAAGCATTGGCCTCTCCTGTAAAAACCCCCTTTTGGCTAACGGAAGGGGGTTTTTATTTTGCACAGGGCAAGGCTATGGCATAGTAGCGGCTGCTCAGACTGCAGGAGAAGCCAATGAACCCGGAATTGCAGAAATCCTTGCAGGTCACCCCGCCAACCAACACCCTTGACAGCTACATGCTGATGATATTGCTGATCATGGTTGTTGCCGGAATCCTTGGCGGTGTCGCCAACTATTATCTCAGCGATCGCCAAGGCGAGCCCGTTCGTCGCGATTGGGCAAAATACCTGATTCTTGGCGTGATTTCTGCACTGACCGTGCCGCTCTTTCTGAATATGCTTTCCAGCAATCTACTCGAAGCAGCGCGCACCCGGCCGGTCGACTTCTTTGTTTTTGCGGGTTTCTGCCTGATCTATGTGGTGGCTTCGCGCCGTTTCTTCGAAAACGTGGCCAACAGGCTTTTGCATCAGATGGATCAGGTGAAACGTGAAATGGCACAGATCAAGCAGGCATCCCCCGCCTTGCGCGATGAGCCATTGCCATTGGGTGAATTGCCAGCAGTCCTATCCGAGCCGGAAGTGGTCAGGGAATCGCTCTCCTACAATGACATCGAAATCCTGCGCGAACTGGCGCAAGAGAGTTACGTTTACGGCAACCTTGTCGGCTTGACCGACAAGACCGGTCTGGCGCGTGATCTGGTCAGCTCGCGCCTTGCCGTCCTCAAGAGCCTCGGCGTCATTGAAACGCGTATGAACGAAAGAAATGTCCTGCACTGGTTTGTTTCACCCAAGGGCAGGCAGATGCTGGGCGATATCCTGTCCGGACAGGAAGAGCATTAATCGACTTCCGACCTGAGAAGTCAAAATGAGTCAAGTGAATAGTCGTTGTGTTCGCACTGAAATATTGGTGAAAATGGGCCGACTTCCGGTTTCCTGAACCACGCTTGGCCCAATTTGACAGGCGACCAGATCGCCAGTCAGTTTTTTTGAGAACCCAAAATGAACATAGTCATTCTCGCTGCAGGACAAGGAAAGCGCATGCATTCCAACCTGCCCAAAGTCCTTCACCCGGTCGCCGGCAAGGCGCTGGTGTCGCATGTCATCGACACCGCGCGCAGCCTGTCGCCGCAGACGCTTTGTCTGGTTTATGGCCATGGTGGCGACACCTTGCGAAATACGCTGGACGCACCCGATCTGGCTTGGGTTTTGCAGGAGCCGCAACTAGGCACCGGGCACGCCGTGCAACAAGCCTTGCCGCATTTGAAACAGGAGGGCACGACGCTCATCCTGTACGGTGACGTGCCTTTGATACAGTCCGAAACGCTGAACAGGCTCGTACACGCCGCGCAAGACGCCCTGGCCATTCTGACTGTCGAATTGTCCGACCCCAGCGGCTATGGCCGTATCGTGCGCGACGCTGCTGGCCAGGTTGTGCGTATCGTCGAGCAGAAGGATTCGACAGCGGCTGAACGCAGTATCCGTGAAATCAATACCGGCATCATGGCCATGCCGACCTCGCGCCTTG
>NZ_FLQY01000194.1 GCF_900089945.1 Candidatus Propionivibrio aalborgensis
CCAGCGACCAGCGTCAATAGCCAACGGAAATCGACAAAGTGCTTGTTATCGCAGCTATGCCAACATGAAGAAGCGTATGGACAAGGCATGCGCTCAACGCCTGCGACAGCAGTTGGCGAATGCGGAAGGCAAATTGCAAGTACTAACAATTCTTGCGTTGTTTGAGTAGGATGGGTCACTGCATATGCATAAGAACCTAATGAGCCGTGGGGTGAAAAGATGAAAAATGGATTGTTGCTGCTTCTTCTGTTTCTTGTGTGTTTATCGAAAGGTGCAATTGCTGTTGAATATCGCCCTCAGTTTTCAGAGTTCATATTGACCTACCCTGCACAGCCAGAACTCAAATCAGTTAAGCAAAATATCGATGGGGTTAATGTCCCTGTGGATATGATCGTCGCGGACTTCGTAGCGAAAGATGGGTATTTAAAGGCTGAATTTATTCCAGTTAAAGATCCCAATTATTTGCAAAGCATGACAAGAGAAGCTGCAATGCAAACACTGGAGAATTATGCTCGATCCTACGCAATTAGAAATGCCGCTTTTTCCGCTTCTCAGAGAGGCGCTATGTGGGTTGCCGAAGCAAAAGGGTTGTGGGAGAAATCTGTTGGTGGAAAAAAATTAACTGTTGTTTACAAGATGACCGCGTATTACGGCAGAAAATCCATTTTGATTCAACACGCCCTTGCAGATGTGAAGGATTATCCTACTCAGGCAGTAATGAATTTTCTTAACGTCCGTTTTGATTCACGGTAACGCTGGCTTATTTTCCTCTACTGTGGGCCTTTGTTGGCTCTTGGCATGTCGCTCAATTCCCACTGATTCGTTGCACACATTGACATTCTAGGGATGTCATCAATCTTAGAGAATGCCCCCTGAAGCATTAGAGTAAAGGAGGATAGGAAATCCAACGTGCCTTCGGGGAGTAAGGTTGACGCCGGGTGCAGTAGTCAATCGCCGAGTTCGGGCCGGCATGCGTCAGGATTCGCAGCCCTCCCCAGAGTGCCACCCCAAGCACTGTAATTGAGTCCAACTCGTGTCTAATACCATACATGTTGGTGCAAATTGGCGCGCCTGCATCTCACACAAACGAGGACTACCCTTGCCAGCCAGTCTGTTTTGCCCGACCATGACATCTTTGATCGCACATGCTGTTAAGCGCTTCTTCCCGCCATGTCCCCTCCGATTCGCCGTGTTCTGATTGCTCTGACCGTTGTCGCCGTCATCGCTGCCGCCTTCTGGTGGTTCAGCCGGCCGAAGCCGATTGTCGTGGTCGTCAGCGAGATTGAGCGCGGGAAGGTCGAGTCGAGTATCGCCAACACGCGCGCCGGTACGGTCGAAGCCTGCCAGCGCACCAAACTGTCGCCGATCATGGGTGGGCGCATCGAGGTTCTGGCGGTGAAGGAAGGCGACCGGGTCAAGAAGGGCCAGTTGCTGATGAAGTTGTGGAACGACGATCAGCAGGCGCAGAGCACGCTGGCGATGGCTCAGGTGACTACCGCGCGGCAACGCGTGAATGAAGCGTGTGCCCAGGCCAGAAATGCCGAGCGGGAAGCCGAAAGGCAAACTTCCTTGCGCGAGCGGGGCTTTGTCTCCAGTTCGCGAGAGGATTCGGCGCGCACCGAGGCGCAAGCCAAACGTGCCGGATGCGAGGGGGCAAGGGCCGACGTTGCGCAATTCCAGGCGAAAGTGAATGCGACCCGGGTCGAGCAGGGACGAACCGTACTCTATGCACCCTTTGATGGCACCATCGCCAAGATCGTCGGCGAGGTTGGCGAGTATTCGACGCCGTCGCCTCCGGG
>NZ_FLQY01000195.1 GCF_900089945.1 Candidatus Propionivibrio aalborgensis
TTCGCCATCCGTGAAGGCGGTCGTACCGTCGGCGCCGGCGTCGTCGCTAAAATTATCGAGTAAAGGAATAAGGATGTCAGGGCTTTTCGATGTCGGACTGCCCTGTGTCTTTGCAGCAGGGGCATAGCTCAACTGGCAGAGCGTCGGTCTCCAAAACCGAAGGTTGGGGGTTCGATTCCCTCTGCCCCTGCCATCACTATAAGTAAAGCTGAAGAAATGGCCGATAAAATCAAGTTTGCGCTGGCGCTGTTGCTGCTCGCTGCCGGTGTGGCTGGCTTTTACCTGCTTGCTGAGCAAGCGATGATTCTGCGCGTACTGGCGGTATTGGCAGGTGTCGGTCTTTGCACTGCCGTGGCGTGGCAGACGTCGCCGGGCCAACAGTTCTTTGGCTTTGCCAAAGAGGCGACGGTGGAGGCGAAGAAGGTCGTCTGGCCGACTCGCAAGGAAACCCTGCAAGCGACGGGCTTGGTGTTTGCGTTCGTTGTTCTGATGGCGGTCTTTCTCTGGCTGACTGACAAGAGCCTCGAATGGGTGCTGTATGACCTGATTCTCGGATGGAGTAAATCATGAGCAAGCGCTGGTATGTTGTTCATGCCTATTCGGGCTTCGAGAAGAGTGTTCAGCGTGCTCTTGAGGAACGTATCGCCCGCCAGGGAATGCAGGAGGTGTTTGGACGCATTCTGGTGCCGGTTGAGGAAGTCGTTGAATTGAAGTTGGGTCAGAAGAGCATCTCTGAACGCAAATTTTTCCCAGGTTACGTGCTGGTGGAAATGGAGATGAACGACGAATCGTGGCATCTCGTCAAAAGCACGCCGAAGGTTACCGGTTTTGTTGGCGGCTCAGCCAATAAGCCAACTCCGATTTCCGAGAAGGAAGTCGAAAAGATCATGCAGCAGATACAGGACGGCGTCGAGAAACCGCGGCCCAAGGTGCTGTTTGAGCCAGGTGAAATTGTTCGCGTCAAGGAGGGCCCTTTCACCGATTTCCATGGCTCGGTCGAGAATGTCAATTATGAAAAGAACCGGCTCCGTGTGTCAGTGACTATTTTTGGTCGTGCGACGCCGGTCGAGTTGGAGTTTGGTCAGGTCGAAAAGGCCTGATTCTGGTTGGATCGTGGCGCCTGGATTGATTCTGGGCGTCGCTGGAAGTGCTGCCTCAGGGCAGCGATTATCGTCGGGGAGCGCCATGAAAAGCGCGTTTGCACCCGTTTAAAGGAGTTATGCCGTGGCAAAGAAAATTGTCGGCTTTATCAAGCTGCAAGTGCCGGCGGGCAAGGCCAACCCCTCGCCCCCGATCGGTCCCGCGCTGGGTCAGCGCGGTTTGAACATCATGGAGTTCTGTAAAGCGTTCAACGCTCAGACCCAGAGTCTGGAGCCAGGCTTGCCGATTCCGGTGGTGATTACCGCCTTCGCGGACAAGAGCTTCACGTTCATCATGAAGACGCCGCCAGCGACCATTCTGATCAAGAAGGCTTCTGGCGTTCAGAAGGGTAGTCCGAAGCCCCATACAGACAAGGTGGGCAAGTTGACCCGTGCCCAGTGCGAAGCGATTGCCACGCAGAAGATGCCCGATTTGACTGCAGCCGACATGGATGCGGCAGTCAGAACGATTGCCGGCAGTGCCCGCTCAATGGGCATTACTGTGGAGGGCCTCTGATATGGCAACTCTGAGCAAGCGCCAAAAAGCCACGCAGGGCAAGGTTGACCGCGTCAAGAGCTATGCCGTTGGCGAAGCGCTGAAACTGGCCAAGGAATTTGCAACTGCCAAGTTTGATGAGTCGATTGATGTTGCCGTCAGCCTCGGTATTGATGCGCGCAAATCGGATCAACTGGTTCGTGGCTCCGTCGTGTTGCCGGCAGGTACGGGCAAGACTGTTCGTGTCGCCGTTTTCGCCCAAGGCGAAAAGGCGGAGGCGGCCAAGGCCGCGGGTGCCGATATCGTTGGCTTCGAGGATCTCGCTGCGGATATCAAAGCGGGTAACATGAACTTCGATGTGGTCATCGCCACACCCGATGCGATGCGCGTTGTGGGTCAGCTCGGCCAGATTCTCGGTCCGCGAGGCCTGATGCCGAATCCAAAGGTCGGAACCGTGACCATGGACGTGACAACCGGTGTCAAGAACGCCAAGGCAGGTCAGGTTCAATACCGCACCGACAAGGGTGGCATCGTGCATAGCACGATTGGCCGTGCTTCCTTCGATGCCGAGAAGCTTGAGCTAAACCTCAAGGCGTTGATCGAGGCGTTGACCAAGGCAAAACCGGCCAGCTCGAAAGGGCAGTATTTGAAGAAAATTGCCGTATCCAGCACGATGGGTCCGGGTGTGAGGGTGGATGCGACCACATTGTAGGGTCGTGATGTTGGGTCGGTGTTCGACCCTGATATGAACTTTGGGCTGCTGGCAGATTTTCCATTGCCGGCAGATCGTCAAAGACCGCAGGTGCTGGAGGGCAGACAATGTCTGAAGGTTTAAGTGCGCTAGAAGCGGCCTGCGTAGGCGGTGTGCCCCGAACAGGATTTCTTTGCGGTTGCTTGTGTAGAGCTGCTGGTGTTTTTTGTTCAGGTCGCCGTAGGTGCGATGTGCCCGACCGGGCGCGTCGTGTGTTGACTTGATAGGAGGAAAGGCCCATGGGTCTTAATCTTGATGAAAAGAAAGCCGTTGTGGCTGAAGTGCTGGCCCAGGTTGCTACAGCCGAGGTCATTGTCGTAGCGGAGTACAGCGGTCTGGAGGTGGCTGATCTCACCGGACAGATGACGGGTCCGTTGATTTATGGAATTTCCAAAGACCCGGTTTCGGCAGCGAGAGTGTTGAACGACTTTGCGAAAACCAACGAGAAGCTGGTTCTCAAGGCTGGCAGCCTCGCCGGCAAGGTGCTCGACAAAGCCGGTGTGCAAGCGCTGGCCTCCATTCCGAGCCGTGAGGAACTGCTCGGCAAGCTGCTCGGCATGATGCAGGCGCCGGTAACGGGTTTTGCCTGTGCGCTGGCTTCGCTGGCCAAGCAACGTGAAGAAGCGACCGCTTGATCGGTATTGGGCTGGTTAGCAATTGGCAGGCCTACTGACAGCTTTTACAAGTATCCAGATTTAGGAGTTTATTAATTATGGCAATCACCAAAGAAGACATCCTCGAAGCCGTTGGCTCGATGACCGTTATGGATCTGAACGACCTGGTCAAGGCGTTCGAAGTAAAGTTTGGCGTTTCGGCGGCCTCCATGGCTGTTGCCGGCCCGGCTGCAGGCGCCGCTGCCGTTGTTGAAGAGCAGACTGAATTCACCGTTATGCTCGTTGGTTTTGGCGAAAAGAAGGTTGAAGTGATCAAGGTGGTTCGCGCTGCCACTGGCCTGGGTCTCAAGGAAGCCAAGGATCTCGTTGACGGTGCGCCCAAGGCCGTCAAGGAAGCCGTTTCCAAGGCTGATGCTGAAGCTCTCAAGAAGTTGCTTGAGGATGCGGGTGCCAAGGCCGAGATCAAATAGTCTCGACCTTGAAAGTTGGGCTGGCCGCTTTTAGCGGTCAGCCCTTTTGTGCTTTTCTGGAAACGATTTTGTAACGTATCGTTTCTGCCGATTTGACGTGCAGTTTTGTAGCGGGAAAACGCAAGCACGAATGGTGGTGATTGGAGAAACGGATGTCTCCACTTCATCTGACCAATTGTTATTTGCGTTTGTCCGTTGCGGACCGACTCGAGTCCCCCGACTCTTGACGGGATGCGCTAGAGATTTTTCTTTCTGAGCTCGGAGCGATCATGACCTACTCCTACACCGAGAAAAAACGTATCCGCAAGAGTTTCGCCAAGCGCGTTAATGTGCTTGACGTCCCATTCCTGCTGGCGACGCAGCTGGATTCATTTACCGCTTTCCTGCAGGCTTCCGTACCGCCTGCCCAGCGCAAGAATCAAGGGCTGCAAGCCGCGTTTACTTCGATCTTTCCGATCGTCAGTCATAGCGGGAACGCCAGGCTGGAATTTGTCAGCTTTGCACTGGCTGAACCAGCCTTTGATGTGAAGGAATGCCAACAGCGCGGCTTGACCTTCGCGTCGGCACTGCGATCAAAAGTCCGCTTGATCATTCTTGATCGGGAAGCGCCTGACACCATCAAGGAAATCAAGGAGCAGGAAGTCTACATGGGCGAAATTCCCTTGATGACAACAACGGGTTCTTTCGTTATCAATGGCACGGAGCGGGTGATTGTTTCGCAGTTGCACCGGTCTCCTGGCGTGTTCTTTGAACATGATCGTGGCAAGACGCACAGCTCGGGCAAGCTTCTTTTTTCGGCACGGGTGATTCCGTATCGCGGCTCGTGGCTGGACTTCGAGTTTGACCCAAAGGACACTCTGTTTTTCCGCGTCGACCGTCGCCGCAAGATGCCAGTCACCACGCTGCTCAAAGCCATTGGCCTGACGTCCGAGCAGATCCTGCGGGAGTTCTTCGATTTCGATACCTTCCAGCTCGGTAAAAAAGGTATCGAGTTCCATCTTGTGCCCGAGCGTCTGCGCGGCGAGGTTGCGCGTTTCGATTTCTGTGACAAATCGGGCAAGGTTCTCGTTGCCAAGGATAAACGGATTACCAGCAAGCACATTCGCGAGCTCGATGCGGCCGGAATCAAACAGATAATCGTGCCGGATGATTTTCTCCTCAGTCGTGTGATCGCCCAAAACATTATCGATAGAGAGACGGGTGAAATTCTCGCCAACGCCAACGATGAAATCAGTGAAGTGTTACTGGCCAAGCTGATCGAGGCAGGTGTTGACTCGCTGCAGACCCTGTACATTAACGATCTGGATCGTGGGGGCTTCATCTCGCAGACGCTTCGAGCCGACGATACGGTGTCAAAGCAGGCTGCGCGTGTCGCCATCTACCGCATGATGCGTCCGGGAGAGCCGCCAACCGAAGAGGCCGTCGAAATCCTGTTCAATGGTCTGTTTTATTCCGACGACCGTTACGATCTCTCGGCCGTCGGCCGGATGAAATTCAACCGACGGCTTGTTCGCAAGGATGTCACTGAATTCAAGGTAATGGTCAAGCATGCTCCGGCTGCCAAACGAGAAGCCGTCGTCAATGCCATCATTGAAGTCGCAGGAGGTTCTCCTGAGGCGGTTGAACTGCTGCTGTCCGAGCTGTCCTTCGGCATGCGTGCGGTTGCCGAGAATCTCACCGAGGAAGATGCAAATGCACTGGGTGATCTGCTGAAAGGTCTTGGCGTAAATAGCGAAATTCGTGACCAGCTGACCTTGTCGCCCCGTGACATTGTAGAAGTCATCAAGATTCTCGTTGAACTGCGCAATGGTCGTGGGGAGATCGACGATATCGATCACCTTGGCAACCGCCGTGTGCGTTCCGTTGGCGAACTGGCCGAGAATCAGTTCCGTGCCGGTCTTGTTCGCGTCGAGCGCGCCGTCAAGGAACGTCTCTCGCAAGCCGAGTCGGACAATTTGATGCCGCACGACCTGATCAACGCCAAGCCGATCAGTGCGGCGGTCAGGGAGTTTTTTGGTTCGAGTCAACTCTCGCAGTTCATGGATCAGACCAACCCACTATCCGAAATTACCCACAAACGACGCGTCTCGGCTCTCGGCCCAGGTGGCTTGACACGCGAACGCGCTGGTTTTGAAGTGCGCGACGTGCATCCGACGCATTATGGCCGCGTCTGTCCGATCGAGACACCGGAGGGACCAAACATCGGTCTGATCAACTCGTTGGCGCTGTACGCACGGACCAACGAATACGGCTTTCTTGAAACGCCGTATCGCAAGGTGGTCGACAGCAAGGTTACCTACCAGATCGAATACTTGTCGGCGATTGAGGAAGGCAGTTACATCGTCGCTCAGGCCAATGCGGCGCTGGATGGCGTCGGTACGCTAACCGACAGCCTGGTGACCTGCCGTGAGAAAGGCGAAACGATCCTTGCCGAGCCCTCGCGCGTCCAGTATATGGACGTGGCGCCGGGGCAGATCGTCTCGGTCGCCGCGTCCTTGATTCCTTTCCTTGAGCACGACGACGCCAATCGAGCGCTGATGGGTGCCAACATGCAGCGTCAGGCGGTTCCTTGTCTGCGTCCTGAGAAGCCGGTCGTCGGTACGGGAATCGAGCGCACGGTTGCTGTCGACTCAGGTACTGCGGTTCAGGCTCTGCGTGGCGGCAAGGTTGACTACGCGGATGCGTCGCGCATTGTTGTCCGGGTCAATGACAACGAGACC
>NZ_FLQY01000196.1 GCF_900089945.1 Candidatus Propionivibrio aalborgensis
GGCAATTACGCAGGAGGCGATTCGCGTTTCGGCCGTGTCGGCGCGGCTGGTCAGCACGATGGGCACCCTGGCGCCGAGGACGATGCCGGAAGTCAGGGCATTGGCCAGATATTCCAGTTGCTTGGCCACCATGTTGCCGGACTCAAGGTCGGGAACGACAAGAATCTCGGCGCGTCCGGCAACCGCGGAAACTATGCCTTTGGTCTTTGCGGCTTCAATCGAGACGGCGTTGTCGAAAGCGAGCGGGCCGTCGAGCAGCCCGCCCCTGATCTGACCACGGTCGGCCATCTTGCACAGCGCAGCGGCGTCGAGTGTCGATTGAATCTTTGCGCTGACGGTTTCGACCGCAGAGAGAATGGCGACCTTCGGTTCGGGAATGCCGATGATGTGCGCGAGGTCGATGGCGTTCTGGATGATGTCGACCTTGTCGTCGAGGGTCGGTGAGATGTTGATCGCCGCGTCGGTGATCAGGATCGGGCGCGGATAGGTCGGTACATCCATCAGAAAGACGTGACTGATGCGTCGTTCGGTACGCAGACCGGAAGCGTGCGATACCACCTCGGCCATCAATTCATCGGTGTGCAGGCTGCCCTTCATCAGCGCCTCGGCATCACCGTTGTGGATCAGCGAAACGGCCATTGCCGCGGCATCGTGGCTATGCTTGACGTTGACGATGCGGTGTTGCTTGAGATCCAGCCCGTGTTCGCTGGCGATGCCGCGAATCTTGGCTTCGGGGCCGATCAGGATCGGATCGATCAGTTCGGCCTCCGCTGCCATCAGTGCACCTTTGAGCGATTCCAGATCGCAGGGGTGAACCACGGCCATGTCGATGGGTGCCAGTCCGTTGGCCCGAGCGACCAGGTGCTGCAACCGTGCGTATTTGTCCGAGATTGTGATATGCGGCAGGTCGACGCGTTTGGTTTTCACCTTTTCCGCGGGCGCCAGAACCTCGGCCGTGCCGCGCACCACCTCCAGGTTGTCCTGATTGACGCAACAGCAGTCAAAGAGAATATGCCGGTTGTGGGTGAACATCTTCTTGACCGTCATGGTGACGGTGATCGTGTCGCCCAGGCTGACCGGTCGCGCAAAATGCAGCGCCTGATCGACCAGGATGGTTCCCGGTCCGGGGAATTGCGTTCCCAGCACGGTGGAGATCAGCGATGCGCTCCACATGCCGTGAGCGATGACTTCCCTGAACATGCCGCTGTTGGAAAACTCCTTGTCGCCGATCGCCGGATTCATGTCGCCCGACATGATGGCGAACAGCTTGATGTCTTCGGCGCGCAGCGAACGAACCAGAACGGAACAGTCGCCGACGTTTATTTCGTCGAAGGTCCGGCTTTCAAGAAAGTTTTGTTGGGTTTCTATGCGCATGATTCAGCCCGAACAGTAAATGAGTGGGCGGCGGGGAGTGGCGATGTGCAGGTGGCTGGACTCCCCCATGATGCGGCCGCTGAAGCCAACATCATAACGCATATGATTCAAACCTGTCAGTCCGTGGGACGTGCTGCCACTTTATTGGCAGGCCTCCGGCTGACGCCGCGATTTCAGGTTCTCAGGATTTGATTGTAGGCGGCAAGTGCTTTGGCAACCTGGGCTGAAGGCTTGGCCGGGTCGCCCAGCCCGAACTCGGCCTGGAGCGAGGATCTGTGATCTGTAATGTAGTCGATGACCCGGTCCAGATTGCCCAGTCGGTTGGGAATGAAATTATTGGCGGAGTTGAGCAACTCGGCCGATTTGGCGAAGTTTGCGCCGAACTCGTGAAGGGCGTTGATCGCTCCCGTCTTGTTCGTCCCCAGCGCCGCGAACAGTTGGCTCGTGTCAAGTGTGGCTAGTTTCGTGTTCGGGTCGATGTTCAGGCCCAAGTCGCGCATGCCATGAAAGCCGTCCTTCGCACCATTGAAAATGTTCTTGACGCTCTGTTCGAGTTCGTAGAGCGAGATCTCGGCAGCCTGCGTTCCGGCCAGAAGGCCGTTGTTCTTCACCGTGCCGTCAAAACGCGTAACCCAGTCGTTGTATTTTGCGGCGAACGCCTGAAGCTGTGACTCGATGGCTTCGTTGTCCATCAATGCGCTGACACCGCCAAGTGCCTGGCCAGCCTGTTGCATGCCGGATACCAGGGTTCCCATTTCGCTCAGTTCTGAAAACTGGGCTTTGTAGGTGACATCCTTGGTGTTGATCACGCTCATCATCCGATAGGCGGATTCCGGGTCGAAAAGCGATAGATTGCGGCCGGAAGGTGAAAGCCCCTGTGTTGTCGACGATAGCCCAAGCAGTGAAAGCGGGTCGGTCGCCCCGAGTTGTGATCCCGACTGAGCGCCAGACAAGCGGGTGAGGAAATCGGAACCTGAAGACGCCTTGTTTCCGCCGAGTGCCGAGCCGAGCAAGATATTAATGGATTGCGATTT
>NZ_FLQY01000197.1 GCF_900089945.1 Candidatus Propionivibrio aalborgensis
GTTGATGGCTCGCAGACCTTTGGTCACCGCGATCAAGACAATCTTGGCCAGCAGCCAGCCGCCGATGACAACCAGCGCTGCGATCAGCAGGCGCGGCATGAACGCGCCGATCTGGTAAAGGATGGCTCGGATCGGCTCCAGTTGAATACTGATGTTTTCCATGATGTGTAACTCCAGGTAGGGAAAGCGGGACCAGTGCAGGCGTCAGCGTGCAGTGTCAGGGTCGAGCAGCGCCAGAATGCCCTGGATCGGCACCTGGGCCCAGTCGTGACGATTGTTGATCTCGTAGCGCAATTCGTAGAGCGCCTTCTCCAGTTCGAACAAGGCAAGCAGGTCAGCATTGACCGGGGTCGCCGTTGCTGAGGACCCCATGGTGCCCATATAGGCGTCCATGAATGCTTTGCGGGTCGCCAGCTCCCAGTCACGCGCGGCGATGAGCACCCGCTCCAGTTCCTCCGTGCCCTGGGAGATATTACGCAACGCGGACCAGCGCGCATAGTTGAAGGAACGCAACATTCCGGATACGTCGCGCAGCGGTGAACTCTTGGTACGGCGTTCCTCAAAGCTGCGCGCCGGCTCGCCTTCGAAATCGATGATCACGAAATCGTTGTCGGTCACCAGAACCTGACCCAGATGGTAGTCACCGTGGTAACGGGTCTTGATACCGCCATCGACATCGGTACCGTTTCCGTTGATACGCTGCAGCAGCAGGTCACGCTGATCCAGGATTGCGCGTGCATCGCCCTGAACTGTTTCGGGCAACTGCTCCAGACGCTGGCCAAGCAATTCCAGCGTGCTGTCGGCCTCAAGAGCCGCACGCTGCCGGAATGCAACCACATCGCTCGCCAGCAGAGGTTCGGGATCAAAGGCCGGATTACCGGTCCTCGTGGCCAGGGCGAGGTGCAGCTCGGCGGTACGTAGCCCCAGCGTCGCCGCCAAGGTCAGGAAGCCCCCGTGTGCTTCATCCGACTCTGTCGCATCAACGGCTGCCCCAATGGCCAGGCGGAAATCGTCAAGATGTCGTTCAAGATAACTGACGGTAAAGGCCCAGCCGTCGCCCTGATTCGAGACATGTGACTGAACCAGCGCCAGGGTCATGACGCTGCCGTCATTGCCGAAATACTCCAGCGCACCGAGTACCGGCACACAATTGCGGTAAGACACCACGTCGGTCAGGAAACGGCCCAGCTCGAGCTCGGGGTTCATGCCCTCGCGCAAACGCCGGTAACCCTTCAGGAACAAGGTCTCGTCGAGGGTTACAACGGTATTGCTGCTCATGGCACTCGGGCGCGAGACCGCCAACGATTCGACGTCGACCGACAAGGCCGCATAAGCCGCCGTGGCCTTGAAGTGCAGTTTCCCGTTGGCGGTAGCGAGGTCCAGGTTGCTGCCGATTGCCTGCACCAAAGCACGACAAAATGACTCATCGAAAAAGGCGTCACCCATGAGGCCGACGTTGGCCTGTTGGCGTATCCTGGCCACCGCAGCGCCGGAGAGTCTGTGCAGGCGATCCTCGTCATGGTCTTCCCAGGCCAGGGCCAGCGGCACGAAATAGCTCGATTCTTCCTCGGGGCCGTCAAGTTGCGTAATCGGCAATATCCAACTGAAGTCACCCTGATTCCAGATCGCATAATCGGCAATTCGGGCGCGCGCGATGGCCGTCCCCTTGGAC
>NZ_FLQY01000198.1 GCF_900089945.1 Candidatus Propionivibrio aalborgensis
ATCCGGCTGACGGAACTGGCGGGCGCTGACGTTCACGGCTAGGGTCAGGTGGGCGGTTTCCGGCATTCCTGCCCAGATGCTCAATTGCCGGCAGGCGGTCTCAAGAACCCACAGGGTGCAGTGGTGGCTGCGGCTGCCCGGCGAGCCGTCGGCCCGAGCCAGATCGAGCTGATAGGGATAGCGCAACCTGGCCAGAATTTTCTCAGCTACGCTTTCAGCCTGCCTCGGGGCGGCATCGGACTCGTCGAGATCTTCAAGGATGACAACGAACTCGTCGCCGCCCAGACGCGCCACGGTATCCCCCTCGCGAACGCTGGCTTTGAGACGCAAGGCGACCTCCTTCAGAAGCTGGTCGCCGATCGCATGACCCAGGGTGTCATTGAGCGTCTTGAAGTTGTCGAGATCGATCAACATCAGTGCGCCGTGCCTGTTGTGTCGCGCACTGTTGGCCACGGCCTGCCGCAGACGATCAAGCATCAAGCGACGATTGGGCAGATCGGTCAGCGAGTCGTAGAACGCCAAGTGCTCGATCTTGTCGGCAGCCACCTTGCGTTCGGTGATGTCGGTGAATGAAGCGACGTAATGGGTGACTGTCCCGTCTTCCTTCTTCACGGCGGTAATCGAAAGGTACTGCGGATAGCTTTCGCCGTTCTTGCGCCGGTTCCATATCTCGCCACGCCATGTTCCGGCCGAAACGATGCTTTCCCACATCGCCGTATAGAATGCTGGGGGGTGGCGGCCTGAACTGAGCAGACGCGGGTTCTGGCCGACCGCCTCTTCCGAGGAATAGCCTGTAATTTCTTCAAACGCGCGATTGGTTCGCAGTATTCCGGCATTGGCATCGGTAATGAAGATACCTTCCTGGGAATCGAAAGTGGTTGCCGCGATGCGCAGATCAGCTTCGGTCCGCTTGCGCTCGGAAATGTCGCGCGAGGCGGCGTACAGGTAGCCCTTGCCTTCAATTTCGATGCCCGAGGCGCTGATCTCGACGTCCAGAACGCTCCCGTCACGTCGGTGATGGCGGGTTTCAAAGACCATTTTCTTGCGTTGCACGATCATATCCTCGATCCGCCCGCTGATGACCTCCCACGAATCCTGCACATCCCAATCGGTAACATGCAGCTTGCCGATCACCGTGTCGTCATACCCGAGCAT
>NZ_FLQY01000199.1 GCF_900089945.1 Candidatus Propionivibrio aalborgensis
GGCGTTATGCCCCGTCCTGCGTTTCTGATTCAATGAGGCATCCAATTCGCCCGGCTTCAAGTAGTACCAAGAACCGTGCTGTTTGGCCGGCTACCGTCGTTTCACAAATCAAATGTGGCTCCATTCGGCTACCCGCTGCCATCATCCCCATTGAGGTAAAAACTTCGCGGTCTTCAATCGCTAAAACCTTTACGTCCGGCGGTGTCTTGTTGTTTTTCTCAGGAGATGTCAAATACCACTTCGTTTCAACAATGGATTCTTGCGCCCGACGAATTGCAAACTCAACCAATCCCCGCGCAACCGCTGATCCAGCTTCCTGCACTCGTAATGTCACTGTCGCCACGCTCGGTTTCCGTCCTGCGTTTTCTCTTTTCCCGCCTCTGACCATGATGCTTCTCCTGTTGATTTATGTTGCACAATTCAATTATAGCTATTTGTTTGAATAATGCAACAACAATCTATAGTCTTTGAGTGGCATAACCCGTCAATCCAGCCGACCGAAATAAGCGGTGCGTTTTCTCAATCCGCCTCGCGCGGTCGGCTGATTTCTGCGTTAGAAGTCTCTATCTCGTCTGCCCATTGCCGAGCAATCGCTCCCGCTCCTGCGATCTCTCGCCCATGCTTCGACCACTCGGCAAATCCACCGTAGTAATCCATGCACGCAGCCAGATACTCCATGTCGTCGGCCAGCATTCGTAATCGGGCGGCAATAAATGGTTTTGTCGGGGGCGGTCGATAGCCGCCCACTTCTAACCAGACAGTCGAGCCGACGGGATCAATCGTTTCAGGTTTCATCATTCTCCCTTTCGCCCTCGGCGCACTTCTGCGTTTCGGCGTCTTCATGCAGCGCCTCGCCCTTGCATGTGGCCGCAGCCATGCGCCGGCTCCGGGGTTGCGTCACGCAGTTCCTGCATGGTGCTTGGCGGCAGGTAGTTCAGCTCCCATGTCGGGTGGTAGTTACCCGAGTGGTCGTCGCCATCGAGACGGATGCGAAGCCGTGCGCCGCGTGTTCCGGTTATGGTTCCCATTTTGGCCGGCGACGGGTGTGTGTACTCAACTCGCCCGCCTAGTTTTGCTGGCACGCCGTAGGTCGTGCGTATGTATTCCATGCTCATCTATTTCTCCGTAAAACGTCGAACCACACATTCAACCGGACGCCGGTCAAGCGTCCGTGGTTTTGTCTGTCGCTTCTGCGCGGCGCTCGGTTAATTCGGCGTTCGGCCTCTTCCCAGCGCATGCCAGTTCCAGTTCTTCACGCAGTTCCTTTGCTGCTTCGTTGGCGGCTTCTATTGCGGCTTCCAACGCCATCCCAGGAGCAAGGCATGCGCGTATCGCTTCGCTTTCGTCTCCTGGCCTGTAGTTGCACGAATCCACCCATTCAATATCGTGCAGCGCCTTGGCCACCTTCACCAAGTGCAAGGCAAACGCCTTCCGCTCCGGCGTTGTCTGCTTGAAGTCGGCGTCGTTCTCCAGTTTGCAGTACAGATAATTCATACTTCCGCCGCTCATGTTTTCCCTTTCTTCGTTGGCGCCGTCTAACCCTACGCTCAACCCCGTTCGCTCTGCTCACGGAGCTATTGACCCATTGATTTTCCACACTTCCAACATGCTTTAGAACTGACCCTGCCGTAACCACTTATAAAAGTTACGACCGTTATAGGCCAGTTCTAATTAAAAGGTATATCGT
>NZ_FLQY01000200.1 GCF_900089945.1 Candidatus Propionivibrio aalborgensis
CGGTGCGGGAATTGACGAGTGGCACGATCGTCGGCACGACGCGCTACTACGACATCGTGCCTGTAATCGATCGCGTTGAGATCGGCTTCACATGGTACGGAAAGCGCTGGCAGCGCGGCCTTATCAACACCGGGTGCAAGCTCTTGTTGCTCGGTCACGCGTTCGACTCGCTAGGGTGCGAGGTGGTCGGCTTTCGAACAGACATTCTCAATCTGGTTTCCCAGCGAGCCATCGAGGCTTTGGGTGCCAGAAAGGACGGAGTCATCAGGCATCACCAGCTTCGCCGCGACGGTACGGTACGCGACACCGTGATCTACAGCATTCTCGCAAGTGAATGGCCGGACGTGAAGCGGCAACTCGAGCTGCGCTTGGCTCGTCACGGAAGCGCGCCGAGCTGACTCACCCGAACGGATACCGTCAGCGCTGGACGTTGGCCGGCCGGACCGACGAAACTTCCCGATACTGGGGGTACGGCTTCAGGATGTCGCGCCACAGCGACCGGGATGTGCTGATTGCCGGTGATCAGACCGCTGGTCGGATCAAAACCTTTCCACCCCGGTCCGGGCAGGTAAACCTCGGCCCAGGCATGGGTGGTGGCATTTCCGGCCTCGTTGTCAGCCATATGCAGGTAGCCGCTGACGAAACGGCTGGCCAGGCCCATGTAGCGGCAGGCTTCGATGAAGAGCGCGGCAAAATCGCGACATGAACCGCTGTTCAAACTCAGCGTCTGCGCCGGCGACTGAACCCCTTCTTCTTCGCGGATCTGATAGCTGAAATTGTTGGCGATTTCACAGTTCAACTGCAAAAGCAGTGTGAACGTTTCGATCGGTCGCCTCAGCAGCCCCAGTCTGCCAAGCCAGCCATGCAGCATTGCGCGATCGCTAGGATAAACGCTCTGCTGAAAGGGCGCGAGATCGGGCTGCTCGTCGATGGCGTAGTCAAACGGGCAATTGCTCGCGAAATTTTCTAACAAAAACTCCAGCGGCGGATCTTCATAGACCGAGATAATCACTTCGCTCAGGACGCGGAGCGAGGAGGACATCTCGTTAAAGTTCACTTGGGCGACAGAATTTCCGAGCACATCCTGATACCAACGAACACTATTCGCCGGGGAGATTTCCAGTGTTGAGGATTCGATTCTCAAGCTGTGGCTTTCAAGGGGACGTATGCGCAAACGATGCGGCAAGAGCGTCACCGGGGTCGGGTACCAGTACTCTGTTACATGAGCGATATTGAGGCGTCGCATTCTTTTCCACCGTATTCTGCAAGGTCAGGTATGGATTTGGAGTATAAGGCCAGCTTCGAGTGTCGGCGCAACGGGTAGCTCGAATTCTTTGGTTTGGTGTTTGCGGTTCTTTGGCCGGGCAACGTATCGAATCGCCGTTTGCTATCGCGTGGTGCGTGATAGTCACCGCGAGCACTGATTCGGTGCGAAAATCATCAGATACCGATGAATCCGATGATTAAAGCATGGTGCGGCTCTTGCTATTAAGATACCGGACCTTTTTGTTTCGGAGCTTGCCGTGTCGATTCATGTTGCCCTCAATCACGTAACGCATTATCGCTATGATCGCCCGGTTGCGCTTTCGCCACAGGTCGTTCGACTGCGCCCGGCACCGCATTCGCGCACACCGATCCTGGCCTATTCGCTGAAAGTCACGCCCGACCAGCACTTCATCAACTGGCAGCAGGATCCGCAGGGCAATTATCTGGCGCGACTTGTATTCCCCGAGAAGACGCGCGAGTTCCGCGTCGAAGTCGATCTGGTGGCCGCGATGTCGGTGATCAACCCGTTCGACTTCTTCCCCGAATCCTACGCCGAGAAATTTCCGTTCAAGTACGAGGCAGATCTGCGCGAAGAGTTACAGCCTTTTCTGTACACTCAGCCGCCAACCCCGCTGGTCCGCCGATTCCTCGACACGATCCCGGTCGAACCGATGAACAGCGTCGATTTCCTGGTCGATATCAACCGACGGGTGCAACAGGTCGTCGCCTACGTTATTCGCCTGGAGCCGGGCGTGCAAAGCCCCGAACAAACGCTCGAGCTGGGCAGCGGTTCGTGCCGGGATTCAGCCTGGCTGCTGGTTGAGGTGCTGCGCCAGCTCGGGCTGGCCGCGCGTTTCGTATCGGGTTATCTGATTCAGCTGGTGCCTGACGTGAAATCGCTGGACGGTCCTTCCGGCACCGATATTGATTTCACCGATCTGCACGCCTGGTGCGAGGTCTTCTTGCCGGGTGCAGGCTGGATCGGCCTCGATCCGACGTCCGGGCTGTTCGCTGGCGAAGGACATATCCCGGTGGCGTGCTCGCCACAACCATCTTCTGCCTCGCCAATTACCGGCACCACCGAAGAATGCGAGTGCGTATTCGAGCACAGCATGAAGATCGAGCGCGTCTGGGAAGCGCCGCGAGTTACCAAGCCCTATAGCGATGAGCAATGGTCCTCGATCGAAACGCTGGGGCATCGCATCGATGACGATCTGGTTAGTGGCGATGTGCGCCTGACCATGGGTGGCGAACCGACCTTCGTGGCCATAGACGACCCGGACGGCGCCGAATGGAGCACTGCCGCCATGGGTCCGACCAAGCGTATACGTGCAGCCGACCTGTTTCATCGCCTGCGCAAAGAATATGCTCCCCACGGGCTGACGCACTTCGGCCAGGGCAAGTGGTATCCGGGCGAGCCGCTACCGCGCTGGTCGCTCAACTGTTTCTGGCGGCGCGACGGACAACCGGTATGGAAGAACCTGGCCTTGTGCGCCGACGAGTCACGCGACTACGGCGCCGATGAAGTGTTGGCCGGTCGCTTCCTGCGTGCTCTGGCCGAACGTCTGGGGCTGGCTGCGAAGTATGTTTTCCCGGCCTACGAGGATGCCTTCTACTACCTGTGGCGTGAGCACCGCCTGCCGATAAATGTCGATCCGCATGCGGCGCGCCTTGACGATCCCCTTGAACGTGCGCGTCTGGCGGAGATCTTTGGCCAGGGCCTGGATAAGGCCATCGGCTATGTGCTGCCGGTGATGCGCCACCCGAGGCTAAAGGGACGCTGGCAAACCAGCCCGTGGTTCCTGCGCGGCGAACGCTGCTTCCTGGTGCCGGGCGACTCGCCGGTCGGCTTCCGTCTGCCGCTCGAATCGCAGCCCTGGGTGGCCAAGAGCGACTACCCCTACACCCA
>NZ_FLQY01000201.1 GCF_900089945.1 Candidatus Propionivibrio aalborgensis
CCGGTCGGCGTGCGCAAAGTTATCGGGGAATTCGAGCGCGGCGCGGCAGTGGCCTGTGTGTCACCCGAAGGCGCTGAAATCGCTCGCGGCCTGGTCAATTATCCGGCCAATGAAACCCGCCGCATTGCCGGCAAGCCATCAAACAACATCGAAAGCATTCTCGGCTACATTGACGAGCCGGAGCTGATTCACCGCGATAATTTGATTCTGCTTTCCTGATTCTGGTCACCTGATTCGGAAACATTGGCGTCAAACGCAGACGACAATTCCACTGGATTCTGTAAACAAAAAAAACGGGCGCCGAAGCGCCCGTTTTTACATTTCTAAGAGACCGAAATCAAATTAGAAAGAGTGCGTGACACCAGCAACGAATGTGTTGTTGTTCTCACCGATGAATCTCGTGTTTTTGACGGGGCCAGCAGCGTTCAGAGTATCGTTGTCGTTACCGGCATAGGTATAGGCGGTGTACAAGGTCGTGCGCTTGGACAGCGAGTGCTGGTAGGCCAGCGACCACGAACTCGAACTACCCGCGCCGCTACGGTCCCAACTCACGTCAGCATAGCCAAGCGAGACTTTGCCGTTAGTGAACACGGGCGCCGATGCACCGATAGACCAGACCCGGTTGCTGGCTTCTTGTGCCGAAGTACCATTGTTGTCGTTCTGATCAAGATAGGTAGCATAAAGCTTGACGACCTTGAAGTCGTAAGTTCCACCCAAGGCCCACTCATTAACCGAATCCTGAGTCGCAGCCGATGAGGCGATAAGTGTGCTGGTGATGCCCTGACGGGATTGATAAACGACGTCAAGATTCAGCGGACCGTTGGCGTAGTTCAAGCCGGCGCCCCAGAAACCATCATTGCCCTGGCTAACGCCGTTGGTCGTCGAACCGCCGCCTTCGCCATAACCATAGATGGCATTGGCGGTGAAGCCGGACCAATTCGGGCTGGCGTAGGTAACCGCGTTGTTGATACGAGCACGGCTACCCGCGGAGATGGAGTTAGCACCAGCAGTGTTTACGGTGGACAACGCACTGATGGTGGCGCCACCCTGTGGATCATTGCGAACCGAGAAAGCATAGCCAGGAGCATACTGACGGCCCAGCGCAACGGTACCCAGCTTGGCACTGTTCAGGCCAACGAAGGTCTGACGGCTACTCGAAGTGGTAGCGCCGGCACCATCGGGGTCCGTTGCAGAACCAAGGCCGCTGTTGATATCCGGAGCGATGTAATACTCCAGCGTGAAAATTGCCTTCAGGCCATTGCCCAGGCCTTCTTCGCCCTTGAAACCGATACGCGAGCCAGCCCAGATGCCGGAGTCGATACCGCTGTAGTTGGCGCTTCCTTGGTTCGTACCCGAACGGTCGCCGGACGAATTGACAAAACCCGCATCAACAATACCGTAGACGGTGACGTTCGACTGGGCGAAAGCTGCGCCCGAAACCAGACCGGCAACTGCCAGTGCGATTAATTTCTTTTGCATGGTGAATCTCCTCTAGGTTTAAGATCGGTGGCTTTTTTGAAGGCTCCACCAAACTGGACCTCTCATGGATGAGAAGCTGAACGAATGATGGCAAAGGCCAGGAGCGGGGGCAAGCTTGATGCGCCGATTCCGGTGATTGCTCTGCCGATCTGTTGCATGATTGCAACAGAAGCCCGCCAGGCAATGCGGATTCAGGCTTTAGATGCCAGCCCGCTTATGCCACCACGGCAAACAGGGCGGCCAGCGCCATTCCAGGGTCTGGCGCACGCATGAAGGCTTCACCGACCAGGAAGGCGTTCACGTGGTTGTGGCGCATCAACTGAACATCGCCCGTCGCCAGAATGCCGCTTTCGGTGACGACGATGCGGCCAGCCGGGATGCGCGGCAGGAGTTCGAGCGTGGTTTGCAGGCTGACCTCGAAGCTGCGCAGGTTACGGTTGTTGATGCCGATGAGCGGCGTTTCGAGCTGCAGGGCCAGATCAAGCTCGCCGCCGTTATGCACTTCGACGAGGACGCCCATGCCTAGGCTGGCGGCAAGCGCCTCGAAATCACGCATCGTCGGCAAATCCAGCGCGGCGGCGATGAGCAGTATGGCATCGGCGCCCATGGCACGAGCCTCATACACCTGGTAGGCGTCGACAAGAAAGTCCTTGCGCAACACGGGCAGTGTGCAGGCCGCACGAGCGGCTTGCAGATAGTCGGGGGAACCCAGAAAGAATTGCCGATCCGTGAGGACGGACAAACAGGCGGCGCCATGCCGCGCATAGCCGGCAGCAATTTCGGCCGGACGAAGATCCTCTCGCAGCACGCCCTTCGAGGGGCTGGCCTTCTTGATCTCGGCGATGACTGCAGCCTGACCTGCGGCGATCTTGTTGCGGATGGCGCCGACAAAGTCGCGTGGCGCCGGCTGTGCCTGCGCTTCGGCACGGATCGTGGCGAGCGGCTTGATCGCGGCGGCAGTCGCCATCTCCTGGCGTTTTACAGCGAGTATCTTGTCGAGCATGTCGCTCACTTGAACTGCCCGGCGAAGGTAGCGAACTGCTCCAGCTTTTGTCGTGCGGCGCCTGAAGCGATTGTCTCGAACGCATTTGCGACACCATCGGCCAGCGTCGCGGCCAGCCCGGCAACGTAGATGCTGGCGCCGGCGTTGAGCGCCACGATGTCGCGAGCCGCTCCGGGTCTGCTGTCAAGAGCGGCGAGCAAAACCTGCATGGACTCGTCGACGTTGGCGACGCGCAACGCTTTCGGGTCGTGCACGGCGAGATTGAATTGCTCGGGATGAATCGTGTACTCCTCAATTCGACCGTCATTCAACTCGCCGACCAGCGTTTCGCCGGAAATCGATATCTCGTCAAGTCCTTCGCGGCCAAACACCGTCAACGCGTGCAGGCTCCCCAGGCGTTGCAGGACGCGAACCTGTATGCCGACAAGGTCGGGATGAAAGACGCCAAGCACCTGATTCGCCGCGCCGGCCGGATTTGTCAACGGACCGAGCATGTTGAACAGAGTGCGCACGCCAAGTTCGCGCCTGACCGGCGCTGCGTGCTTCATGGCGCTGTGATGGTTGGGAGCGAACATGAAGCCGATACCGACTTCGTCAATGCACTCCCCGACCTGCTCCGGCGTCAGATTGATGTTGATGCCCAACGCTTCGAGTACGTCGGCGCTGCCCGATTGCGAGGAAACCGAACGTCCGCCGTGCTTGGCCACACGCGCCCCAGCGGCGGCGGCCACAAACATGGCGGCCGTGGAAATGTTGAAGGTCTGTGCGCCGTCGCCGCCAGTGCCGCAAGTATCCACGAGATGTGTCGCATCCTTCACCGCAACCTTGGTCGAGAGTTCGCGCATGACCTGGGCTGCGGCTGCGATCTCGCCGATGCTTTCCTTCTTGACGCGTAACCCGATGACGATGGCGGCGATCATTACCGGCGAAACTTCGCCACCCATGATCTGGCGCATCAGCGAAGTCATTTCATCATGAAAGATTTCGCGGTGTTCGATGACCCGCGTCAAAGCGTCCTGTGGGTTCATTTGGCGTGCTCCTCAAGAAAGTTATTCAGCATGTCGTGTCCGCGCTCGGTGAGAATCGATTCCGGGTGGAACTGTACGCCTTCGACCGCCAGCGTTTTGTGGCGCACACCCATGATCTCGCCATCGTCTGTCCACGCCGTGATCTCCAGGCAGTCCGGCAGCGATTCGCGCTCGATCGCCAGCGAGTGGTAACGCGTACACACCAGCGGATTGGGCAAGCCGCCAAACACACCCGCGTCGGTATGGTGCACTGCCGACACCTTGCCGTGCATCAATTTCCGGGCGTGGACGATACGCCCGCCAAACGCCTCGCCGATGGCCTGATGCCCAAGGCATACACCCAGCAGAGGTATCTTGCCGGCGAACTCGCTAATCGCACTGAGTGCAATCCCGGCCTGCGACGGAGTGCCAGGGCCGGGCGAGATCACCAGATAATCTGGATTGAGCCGGGCAATCTCGGCCAGCGAAATCGCATCATTGCGAAACACGCGCACCTCCTGCCCCAACTCGCCGAAATACTGGACGATGTTGTAGGTGAAGGAGTCGTAGTTGTCGATCATCAAGAGCATTGTTTAAACCCTTTCACCACCAAGCCACAAAGACACCAAGTTGCACCAAGAAAAATCATAGAACGATTCGCTTGATTCCGTCTTTGATGAGCGGCGTGTTGAAATTTATCAGCAGGCCAAGTCTATTGCCGGAAAGTCGTAAGTAAGTGAGAAGTTGTGCCGAATGAATGGGAAGCAGTTGATCGACCGCTTTCAGCTCAACGATCAACTGATCATCAACCAGCAGATCAACACGGTAGGCACCTTCGATGGTGGTTCCTTCGTAACAGATCGGCAACACGTTTTGTGAAATGAATCGAACACACCGACGCTCCAGCTCAATTTCAAGACACGCCTGATAAGCTGACTCCAGCAATCCTGGCCCCAGCGCTTTATGAACTTTAAACGCTGCATCCACCACCAGTCGGGCCAAAGCATCAAGTTTGTCTGGAATTTCTTGGTGCATCTTGGCGCCCTTGGTGACTTGGTGGTTCGCTTCCATTCAGTCCAGCCGCGTGTCCAGTCCCTGCTCGGCTAGTTCAGCCGCACGAAGAACCGCGCGCGCCTTGCTCTCCGTTTCGAGCCATTCGGAAGACGGGTCGGAGTCGGCAACGATGCCGGCACCGGCTTGCACGTGCAGTTTTCCGTCCTTGACGATGGCGGTGCGGATGGCAATGGCCAAATCCATATCGCCATTGAATCCGAGATAACCGACAGCGCCCGCATAGATGCCACGCTTGATCGGCTCGAGCTCATCAATGACTTCCATGGCCCGTACCTTGGGCGCGCCGGACACGGTTCCGGCTGGGAACGTCGCTTTCAGTACGTCCAGCGCATCGAGCCCCGGTTTCAGTTTGCCTTCGACATTGGAAACAATATGCATCACGTGCGAATAGCGCTCGACGATCATGTTCTCGGTCAGTCTGACGCTGCCGACCTGCGATACCCGGCCGGCATCGTTGCGCCCGAGGTCGAGCAACTGCACGTGTTCTGCGCGCTCCTTCTCGTCGGCCAGCAATTCGTCGGCCAACGCCTGGTCCTCTTCGAGCGAGGAGCCGCGCCTGCGGGTGCCAGCAATCGGCCGCACGGTCACGAGTTTGTCACTGCCCTGTCCTTCGAGCCGCACCAGAATCTCTGGCGAGGCACCGACGATGTGGAAATCCTCAAGGTCGAAGTAGAACATGTACGGCGAGGGATTGAGCGAGCGCAGAGACCGATAAAGCGCCAGCGGGCTTGCCGCAAACGGCTTGCTCATGCGCTGCGAGAGTACGACCTGCATGATGTCGCCTTCGGTGATGTAGTTCTTGGCCTTGACGACCGCTTCCTTGAAATGCGATTCACCGAACAGGGACACGGCGGGTTGCGATGGTCTCTGCGATTCGGCCGGAATGCGTGCCGGCTCGCGTAGTTTGGCGAGCAAGGCTTTGAGACGCGCCTGCGCTTTCTGATAAGCACCGGGAACGCCGGGCTCGGCAAAGACTACCAGCGTGAGCTTGCCGGACAGGTTGTCGACAACGGCGATCTCCTCGGACAGCAGAAGTACGATGTCGGGCGTACCCAGTTCGTCCGCGACCTTGCCACTTTTTCGGGTACGGGTCAGCCGCGTCTCGATGTAGCGCACGGTATCGTAGCCGAAACAGCCGACGAGGCCGCCGCAGAAACGCGGCAGTCCGGGCGACGGCGCAGCCCGGAAGCGCTTCATGAACTTGCCGATGAAGTCGAGCGGATTGGTATCGTCTTCGCGTTCGGCGATACGGTTGCCGGTCAGCACCAATACCTGATTGGCGTTGACGACGATACGCGTCGAGCTGGCCAGCCCGATGATCGAGTAGCGGCCGAAACGCTCGCCGCCGTGCACCGATTCGAGCAGGTAGGTATAGGGGGCGTTGGCCAGCTTCAGGTAGATCGAGAGCGGGGTGTCGAGATCGGCAAAGGTCTCGAGGGTGACGGGGATACGGTTGTAGCCTTCGGCAGCCAGCCGATTGAAATACGCTTCAGTCATGAAATGCTCCACAAACAATTACTGCATCAAGAGGCACGGCACAACGTTTGTGCCGTGGCAAGGCCCAGGTTTACTGGCAGAAACGCCAGGGCCACGCCTCCGCCCAAAGAGCAGGCTGACGATGCAGATTGTAATGAAGAGCATTCATGCGCAAGTTGTAAGTTGTGTTTTTTCCAGGTTTCTGATGCGTTGCGCAGCTTCCGCAACAGTGGGAACTATAGCATCGCAATCCAGATCGCGCACGTCAAGCCCCTCGTTGTAGCCGTAGGGAACGAGGAAGACATGGCAGCCGGCGGCACGGCCGGCACGAAAATCATGGACTGAATCGCCGATCATCAAGGTATCGGCCGGGGAAACGCCGATACGGCCACAGGCCCAGATCAGCGCCATCGGGTCGGGTTTTGGCTTCGGCAGAAGGTCGCCGCTTACAATCACGTCAAAATATGCAGCCAGTCCGGTCAATTCCAGAAGGGGCAGCGTAAAGGCGCCGGCCTTGTTGGTGATCACCGCCAGCGGAAGTCCTTGCGCTTTGAGATTGTCCAGCCCGTCGATCACGCCGGGATACGGTTTGGAGTTTCGTCCGTTTTCTCGCGCATAGTGCCGTCGGAAACTGTCCAACGCCTCCTTTGGCGGTGCCGAGGCATCGTCAGCCGCCTCCAGGGACCCGGCAAGGACGCGCTTGACCAGGTTCGGGATGCCCCGCCCTACGTAGCTGCGTATCGACTCCAGAGGCAATTCCGCCCGTCCGAGATCGCGCAACATGGCACAGGCGGCCGCGTAAAGATCCGGCACGGTGTCGAGTAGCGTGCCATCCAGATCGCACAGAACGGCGCCTACGGCCAGCGGCTCCGTTGTATCGACACGTGCCATCATGCTTTGGCCCTTATGCTGTCCAGCTCGGCACGCATTGCGGCAATGACAGTGTTGTAGCGCTGTGGATCGCTTTCCTTGCCGGCGCCGTAGACTGCCGAGCCGGCAACGAAGGTATCGGCGCCGGCACGGGCGACTTCGGCAATGTTGTCGACCTTGACCCCACCGTCAACTTCCAGGCGAATCTTGCGACCACTCTCGCGTTCGTAGGTGTCGATCCTTGCGCGGGCCTGCCTGAGCTTGTCGAGTGTCGCCGGAATGAACTTCTGTCCGCCAAAGCCGGGATTCACGCTCATCAGCAGAACGATATCGAGTTTGTCCATGACGTAATCCATGTAGTCGAGCGGTGTCGCCGGATTGAAAACAAGACCGGCCTGACAACCACTTTCACGAATCAACGAAAGACTGCGGTCGATATGCTCCGACGCCTCGGGATGAAAGGTAATGACGTTCGCGCCGGCTTTGGCGAAATCCGGAATGATGCGATCGACCGGCTTGACCATCAGATGCACGTCGATGACCGCCTGGGTCAGTGGACGTATGGCTTCGCACACGAGCGGCCCGATGGTCAGGTTGGGTACGTAATGATTGTCCATGACATCGAAGTGAATCCAGTCGGCGCCAGCGGCAATTACATCGGTGATTTCCTCTCCAAGCCTGGTGAAATTGGCGGAAAGGATACTGGGGGCGATGAGGTACATGGCAATGACCTGCTGGGAAGAAGAAAACGAGCATTTTACCGCGGATGGCGCGTAAGTCGGCCGCTGCTGTACGGCCTTGTGTCCTTATCCCTCGATCACGTATCCGGCGAAGCCTCTGGTTCGTCGATCTGCGATGCTTCGAGGTATTGCTCGGCATACTTCAGATAAACCTTCTGCTTGATGAAAACGTCAAACAGGTCGGGGTCAATGTGGCCGTTCTTCTTGAAGTTGCCGAGAATGCGCAGCGCCTGCGAGAGCTTCATGCCGGGCTTGTAGGGTCGGTCGCGTGCGGTCAGCGCTTCGAAGATGTCGGCGATTCCCATGATCCGCGCCTGAACCGACATCTCGTCGCGCTTGAGCCCCCTCGGATAGCCTTTGCCATCCATGCGCTCGTGGTGACCGCCGGCGTACTCGGGCACCCGCTTGAGGTGCTTCGGCCAGGGTAGTGATTCAAGCATTTTGATCGTTGCGACGATATGGTAATTGATTGTTTGCCGTTCTTCCTGGGTCAGCGTCCCGGCACGGATGGTCAGGTTCTCAACTTCGTTCTCCGTCAGAAAATCGACTTCATTGCCCTTGTCATTGACCCAGCGATAGGTCCGCGAAATATGCCGCACGCGTTCCTGATCCTCGGGCTTCATTGATTCACCGCCGACGTTCGCGCGACGCAGAAATTCGCGGTCTTCGTCGATGGCCCGCAACTGTTCATGCCAGGTCTGCTCGGCGAGCACACGGTCCGTGCCGTCCAACACGGCGCGCAGCATGGCCAGCTCGGCGTCTCGTCGGATCACCTGGAAGCGTGTATCCACCATCTGAATCCGGTCAAAGATCGTTTGCAGCTTGGTCGCCTTGTCGACCACATGCACCGGGGTCGTCACCTTGCCGCAATCGTGTAACAAACCGGCGATCTTCAGCTCGTACCTATCCTTGTCAGTCATCATGAAACTGGACATTGGCCCCTCAGTGGTCGCATCTACCGCCTCGGCCAACATCATCGTCAGGGACGGAACACGCTGGCAATGTCCGCCGGTGTAGGGTGATTTCTCGTCAATTGCCAAGTTGATGAGTGTGATAAAGGCCTCGAACAATTCTTCCAGCTGGCTGATCAGCAGGCGGTTGGTCAGGGCAATGGCGGCTTGCGAAGCCAGCGACTCGGCGAGCCGCTGGTCGGCGTCGGAAAATACTCCTACAGCGCCGCTTTCCGGATCGATGGCATTGATCAGTTGCAGAACACCGATGACCTCATTCTCGTGATTCTTCATCGGCACCGTGAGAAATGACTGCGAGCGATAGCCCGTCTGTTGATCGAAATTTCTGGTGCCGGAAAAATCGAAGCCGTCGGCCGTGTAGGCATCGGCAATATTCACCGTCCTGGCATGAATCGCCGAATGGGCGGCCACCAGGGAGTTGTTTTCCTCGCCATTCTCCCGATAGAGCGGCAATTCCTGAAACTTGGCCGGATCCGGTTTGCCGGCTGTCCCACCGTAGGCAATGCTCAGTGAGTCGTTACGCACGATTTCAAAACGCAAGGCTTTCCGGTCTTCCCGAACGCGGTAGAGCGTCCCGCCATCAGCATGCGTAATCGCCTTTGCCGCGAGCAGGATGTTTTCCAGAAGTCGGTCAATATTCCGCTCGCTGGATAGCGAAGCACCGATGACGTTGAGTTGCTCGAAGCGCTGAAACAAGTCGTTTAGGGGTTCCACGGCATTCACTCCTACTTGATGCAAACCGAACGAACCTGCTTGATGTCGGTAATCCCCGACATGATCTTTTCGATGCCGTCCATCTTCAGCGTACGCATCCCTTCGTTGAGTGCCGTGGCCAATAGCTCGGCCACATGAGCATGCTCCTGTATCTGCCGTTTCAACAGATCGGTACCGATCAGCAACTCGTGCAAACCAACCCGCCCCTTGTAACCACTGTCGTTGCACGCCTCGCATCCCTTGGCGCGATAAAGCGTGAATTTGCTGTCCTTGGCGTAATGTTTCAACCATTCCTTGTGCACTTCGTTGGCGGCCACCTTGGGATCTTTCTTCCAGTGATCGGTATTGCTCAGCTCCTCGCAGTATTCCGAAAGCAGATGTTTGATCTCTTCGGGAGCGGGCGAGTAAGCCTCTTTGCATGATTTGCACAGACGTCGGGCCAGACGCTGGGCGAGAATGCCGAGCAGCGCATCGGCAAAGTTGAAAGGATCCATGCCCATGTCGAGCAGCCGATTGATCGACTCGGGCGCACTGTTGGTATGCAGCGTGGCGAACACCAGATGCCCCGTGAGCGAAGCCTCGATCCCGATGGCAACCGTCTCCTTGTCACGCATTTCGCCGACCATGATGACGTCCGGGTCGGCACGCAGGAAGGCGCGCATGACCGTCGCGAAATCGAGCCCGGCCTTCTTGTTAACCTGCACCTGGCGCAGACCCTTCTGGGTAATCTCCACCGGATCCTCGGCCGTCCATATCTTGGTTTCCGGCCGGTTGATGTGGCTCAGAATCGAATGCAGTGTGGTGGTCTTGCCTGAACCCGTCGGGCCGCAAACGAAAAACAGCCCATAAGGCTTGCTGACAACGTCTTTCAGCCGTTCGAGATTGCCGGGGCTGACGCCCAGGCTGTCGAGCGGAATCGGTTCGCCGGCAGCAAGGATGCGCATGACCACATCCTCCATCCCCCCCGCCGTAGGTATCGTGGCCACACGCAATTCGATGTCGAGTGGCCCAAATTTCTTGAACTTTATCTTGCCGTCCTGCGGCCTGCGTTTTTCGGAAATATCGAGGTCGCACATGATCTTGATGCGCGCAATCAGCGCGCTTCGATACGAGGCAGGGACTTCGATATACGCCCCGAGCGCACCGTCCTTGCGGAAGCGAACCAGGGTCTTTTCCTTGCCCGGACGCGGTTCGATGTGTATATCCGATGCGCCTTGCTGATATGCCTCGACGATGATCTTGTTGACCAGACGGACGAGCTCGTTGTCCGCCGCTGCCGTCAGTTCGTCGGCACCGCCGCCCGACTCGACAGGCTCGCCTTCATCGAGCCCCGAGAGCAGATCGCCGACCGAGCCGAGATCGGACAGAGCGCCGAAGAACTGATCAATCGCCTGCTGGAACTCGGTATTGGTCGTCACGCGATACGCGATCTTGCTCTTGGGAAAAATATTATTGACGATCCGCGCGCCCCTGATTCGTTCGGGATCCATCGAGATCACGACGATCCCCTCCTGCCCTTCCTCGACCGGCAGCCATTGATTGGCTTCAACGTAATCGCGCTTGAGATTCCTGAGCAGATCCATCGGCTTGATACGATCCGCCCGGAAGGGCTCGTAGGGAACGCTGAAGAATCGGGAAAGTGCGTTGCCAATCGCGGGCAGTTTGACCTGGAATTCCTTGGTCAGAATCTGCTCAAGATCAATGCCTTTGCGCCGCGCCGAACGCTGGGCAAGATCAAGCTCGTCGGCTGAAAGGACGGCATCCGTGACCAGGGCATCATACTTGGAATGCACCAGCTGGCGCGGTTTCTGACGCTGTGCGAAAGCCACCGCGAGCGTCTGTACGAGACCTTGTACACCCTCCTCGGCAAGTGCCGGGAATGGCGTGTCGTGCCGACTGTTGATCAGTTGCACCACGCCGCGCAATTCGTCGCTTTGCGTGTCTATTATGGGCGCGACGAGCATCTGCTTGGAGCGATAACCTGTCCGCCTATCCACTTCCTTGAGGAACTTCATGACCGGGCTGTAGCTCTTCAGTTCAAGGTCGTCATAGACGTCGTCAATATTCACCACCTTGCGCGTCTCGGCAACATAGCCGGCCACACTATGCTCGGAGATCGGCAACTTGAGGTCCTTGAACGAGTTGAGTCCGGTCTTGACCTTGGAAACGATGCTCTGCTTGTCTTCGCCCACGGCATAAATGGTCAAACGATCACAGCTGAAAAGGTCACAGATATCCTGTGACATCTCGAGCATGATTTCGTCGGTGTTGTTGGTCGCATGGATCTTGTTGGTGACAACCTGGAGTTTCTTGAGAAATTCCAGGCGATTGTTGATGTCACCCGTACCGGTAGTATCCATTTGCGATTTGACCACTCTGTTAAGCGTTAATTGGTTGCAGCTCCCGCCTCACCGACTCCGCGGGTCCGTGCCCGATGCATATCCATTGGAAGTTCAGCAGCGATCAGCTACCGGATTGGCTTTCAAACCGCCTTCGAGACAGCAGGCGCGATAGCCTCGTTGCGAGAGAAGAAAGGCTGCCGCCGAACTGCGCCTCCCGCTTTGACAATAGGCGATGTATTCGCGGTCGCGGTCGAGAAGGCCTATCGCGTTGCGGATTTCACTTAACGGAACGTTGACCGCGCCCGGCAGGCGGTCATTTCGATACTCCGACGGATACCGCACATCAAGCCACACGGCACCGGCCGTAACCTGCTGCGCCGCGTCTCGCCACGAAAGGCGCTTGAGCAGAGGCTCGCGCAACAGCTCGATAAAGTCGCTTTTCTTCAGACGCAGCAAAACGCCGGATGTCTGCATGCAAACCGTTGCATTTCGCTTGCCTTCGACAACCAGCGCTTCCTCACCAAAGGCATCGCCAGCTTTCAGCTCAGCCAATGGCATATCGACGCCACCGACCTTGCGCGTCACCTCGCAGCGGCCATTTTCGATGATGTAATAAAAATCTCCGGCATCACCTTCGCGCAGAATCGCCGCGCCCTTCTTGACCTTGATCCGTTCAAAACGCTTGAAAAGCTCATCGATACTCGCAGAAGGCAGGCGCGACAACGAACCATCCATCAGACTCTGCAAACGGAACGCCCCTGACATCAAGCGCCAGTCGGTTGCGGCCGGGCCATTGGCGGAAGGATCAACGCCGGCAGACAACTGATCCCAGGTCATGATGACGTCCAGCATCTCATCGTCGACGCGAATCAGTTCAATGTCGGTGATGGCCTTGGCGTCACGCAAGGGCTGCGTATGTTTGCCCAGCGGCCAGTGTGAACCCTCGCTCCCGCCCACCAGAACAAAGGAAGACCGGTCGACATACGTCAGCTTGAGCTCCCCCGACAGCAAATAGACCGATTGCCCCTGCACACCCTGCACACGGAACGGATCGAGGCCTCTGCCTACCGTTTCCGTCGTGCACAGGGCGGCCAATTCGCACAAACGCACGTCGGACAGTGAACGGATAGGCTCCAGCCGTTGCAGTATATCCAGGCGGACTGTCTGGAGATTCATAGGCAAAGCATCATTGGTCATGGATCAAAACTCGAAAACCTGGTTGTTTTGCAGCATGCTCGGCTTGAACTCGCCGGCGCATTGAGCGATCTCGCCCATGATCAGTTCGATCTGGCCGGGCTTCAGGTGCGAAATGTAGATTTCAGCGTCGCGCGCAAGCTTGGCAAGCTCATCGCCCAACATGCTCGGGCAAAGATGCTTTGACATGATGGCCAGACGCTTTTCGTGATTCGAGAAGGCGGTTTCGATGATCAGGTAACGCAAATTCTCAATCTTGTTGAGTATCGGCCAGAAGGCGTCATTACTTGTCGTGTCCCCGGTAAAGACCAGGCTGCCCGCTCCGGAGTCCAGATGGTAACCAACGGCCGGAACGGTATGCTCTGCGGGAACTGCAGTAATCGTGCGCTCGCCGAGCTGAATTTTTTGCCCGGTTCGAATGACTTCGTACTGCATCACCGCTTCTTCACGAATCGAAATCTCGCTGAAGTCCGGCCAGATCGCCCAGTTGAAGATGTGATTCTGGATGATTTCAAGCGTTGCGTCGGTTGAGTAAACAGTCACCGGCTTGGTGCGCATATCGGCAATCGAGTCGATCATCAGCGGCAATGCGGCAATATGGTCGAGGTGAGAATGGGTAATGAACACGTGATCGATCATGGCCAGCTCGGCAAGCGTGAGATCGCCCACGCCAGTGCCTGCATCAATCAGGATGTCATGATCGACCAGCATTGAGGTAGTGCGCAAATGACGGCCACCAATACCGCCACTACAGCCAAGAATTCTGACCCTCATATTGTCTCCGCCAAATCCATGCCAAAGTATGGCTGATATTCACTTCGTTTCAAACGTGGTTACCCCGTCCCAAGACTCACCCGGTGGATTGGCACGGCAATACGCAATGCGCTTTGCGTACACTTGATACAGATAGCGATCCGGGCACATGCGCGACAAATTGTAAAGCTGCAACTCGGCCTGATCCCAATCTTGCTGACGATAGAGACGTAGAGCCTGATTCCACAGTTTAAGCTCATCCTGCGCCGCCTTGTCGATCTGTCCTGCCACCCCAAGTGGCTCAAAAATCCCGACCGGTTCGTCCTTGCCCTTGACCCGTACACGATCGAGCTCGCGGTAGATCACGTCCTTGACCAGCGCCTTGGTCGAGTCGCTGACAATGATTCCGACGCCGTATTGCTTTGTTATACCCTCCAGCCGTGACCCCAGATTCACGGCGTCGCCCATGACAGTATAGGACTTGCGCACCTTCGATCCCATGTCGCCAACGGTCATCGTGCCGCTGTTGATGCCAATGCCAATGTGCAGTGCCGGCCAGCCGCGCTGTTTGAAAGGCTCGTCGAGCGTACGCAATTCAGCCTGCATTTCGAGCGCCGTAGTGACCGCATGACGCGCATGATCGGCATCGGCTACCGGCGCGCCCCAGAAAGCCATGATCGCGTCACCGATGTATTTGTCGAGCGTGCCGCGGTTCTTCTGTACAACTCGGGTCATCGCGCCCAAGTATGCATTCATCAGTTGCGTCAGCTCCTTGGGATCAAGGCCTTCCGAGATGCTCGTAAAGCCGCGCACGTCCGAGAAAAGCACCGTCAGTTCAGCGTTTTTTCCGTCCATGCTGTAGCGTTCGGGATCGCGCGCCATTTCGTCAACCAGCTCGGGCGGCACGTACTGGCCAAAGAGCTCGGCAAACTGGCGCTTGCTGCGGGTTTCGACGAAGTAGCCCCAGGACATATTCAGTGCGTAAAGCGTAAGGATGGCCGAAAGAACGGCGGCCAGAGGCATCACAAGCCCGGATGACCACAGGAGGAAGTTGAGGCAAGCTACTGCCAGCAGGATTCCGGATGCCAACACGGTGGCACGCAAAGGCGATAGGATCGGCAACAGGAAAGCCAGCGAAATGGTGCACAGTGAGAGCAGCAGGACGTCGGCACCGAGCACATACGATGGTTTCTGCTTGATGGACGAATCGAGCATGCCGGCAACCAGATTGGCGTGAATCTCGACCCCCGGATAGGTGCTTCCGACGGGTGTTACCCGCAAATCCATCAGACCCGGCGCTGTTGTACCGAGCAGCACAATCTTGCCCTTGAGTTGTTCCTGTTTCAGCCGCCCTGTCAATGCGTCGGCAGCCGGAAGATAAGTGAAGCTTCCCTGCAGGCCACGATAAGGGATCAGACTGGCGCCGTATTCGTCAACCGGTATACGCAAAATGCCCTGTTCGGCGGGTAAATCCAGCCACTCGGGACCACTGTTTGTTTCTCCCTCGGGGTATCCCGGTACGATTCTTGGATTGCCGAGCAACACCCGCACCATCGCCAGGGAAAGGGATTCGTAGTATTTCCCTTCGTGCTCGACAAGCATCGGTACCCGCCGCGAAGTCCCGTCGAAATCCACGATGGGGTTGAAGTGCCCGGCACTGATTGCCTTGCCCTGAAATTCCGGCAGATTGCCGCCAAATCCGCTCCAGGAAGTGAAGTCGACAGTTCGTCCCTTGAAATCTTCCGGCTGTAGCACCGGCGCAGGCAAGGCGCCATTGCGGTTGGCCTGGTCGAGATTCGTGAAATAGTACCCGAGAACGACCGGCCGCTTGCTCAATGCGTCGGCGAACCGCTTGTCAAAATCCAGTTCGCCGCGCAAGGCCTTCAATGCCGACTGGAAAGCCGTATCGTTCTTGAGCACGCCGTCAGCCATGGATTCCAGAGACGCCAGCCCGGAACTCCTGTCCGGCTCGGCGAAGACCACATCGAAGCCGAGAAGGGTGATCTCGTAACTGTCAAAGAGTTTGTTGACCAGTGCCGCCATCGTGTCCCGGCTCCATGGCCAGCGACCAACTTCCGCGAGACTTTTCTCGTCGATATCGAGAATGACGATACGCTCATCGACGCCACCCTGCGCGGTAAGGCGCAGCCGCGCATCGTAAACAAAGGCGTCGAGCGTATTGAGCAGCGAAATCTGATAGAACTTGGCCGCATGGCCAAAAAAAACCAGCGCCAGCAACAAACCGAGCGCGATCCGAATGAGGTTCTTCTTCAATGCGCCTCCGGCCCGGATGAACATCAGCCCTTGAGGAAGAACTCCATTTTGATGCCCGCAATTTCAATGACGTCGTGGTCAGCCAATTGATGCGCCTGAGCGTCAATTGGCTGACCATTCAGTACGGGATACTGCTTGCCTTCAACATGGGTAATGAAATAGCCGTGAGGCCTTTTGGCAATTACTGCAACCTGAACGCCAGGCTTGCCAAGTGTGGTCAGTGTCTTGGTCAGCATAAGCTCACGCCCGGCATTGGCACCACTCAGTATCTGGACCGCGCCGCTGGCGGGTGCGGCGACGGGTGGAGGAGTCGTGGCCGTGACTGCTTCCGGTGCCGAATGCATCGGTTTGTTGGCCTGTGTGTCATCGGCTGTAGCGCTGGCTGCTACGGTAGCCGCCGCCGGCGCCGTGACTTCGGACCCCGGCCGCAGGGTGCTTGGCCGCAAGATCATGGTTTTTTCAAAGTCGGCGGCATCGGCGCGCTGCACCTGCTCGGCAACGTACTTGATCTTGTACTTGCCAAGCTCGATGACGTCACCATTCTTCAGGAAATGCTTCTTGGCCGGCTGACCATTGACCAGCGTTCCATTGGTGCTATTCAGATCCTCAAGGAAGGAATCGTTGAGAATCGTCACCACCGCCGCGTGCTCGCCACTGATCGCCAGATTGTCGATCTGTATATCGTTGCTTGCCTTGCGGCCAATGCTCATTCGCTCCTTGCTCAGCGGAATTTCCTTGAGAACCAGACCGTCCATGCTCAGTATCAGCTTAGCCATTGTTTGCCGTCCTTATCTAAACCATGCCAAAAGTTTTGACCACCAGCCTCGGGTAGCAGGGAATTCGCTTAGAACCTTGACCAGAATTACAGAGACGTTATCACGTCCACCATTGTCGTTGGCCATTTGTATGAGCTGCGTTGCCGCCAGTTCAAGATTGGCGGCAAGCATCTGCACGGTGATCTGGATTTCCTCGTCTTCGACCATGTCATTGAGGCCATCCGAGCACAACAGATAGATGTCGCCGGGTTGCACCGCGTAGTCATGAATCTCGGTTTCGACTTCCGGATCCACTCCCAGTGCCCGCGTTACCAGGTTCTTGTTCTGGGAATATTTTGCATCCTCGGCGAGAATCATCCCGCTATCGATCTGCTCCTGCAATAGCGAGTGGTCCCGCGTAATCGCACTGAACTCTTCTCCACGCAGACGGTAAAGCCGCGAATCGCCGATGTGTGCAACCGTTACCTGATTGTCGTAGAAAAGTGCCGCCACCAGCGTGGTGCCCATCCCGGCATACTGTGGCTGACTTTCCGCCGCATTGTGGATCGCCGAATTGGTCAGCGCCACCTTGTCCAGAATACAGCGGTGCGCAAACGTCTTACCGGTCTCACTGTCGATGGCGTGGGGTGGCTTGGCGGAAAACGCCGTTTCCAGCTCGGTGGATAGCAACATGGTCGCCATGCCGCTCGCAACCTCACCCGCGTTGTAGCCGCCCATGCCGTCGGCCAGAATCACGAATCCCTGGTTCGGGTTGGCGAATACCGCATCTTCATTGTGTCTTCGCACCATCCCCGGATCGGTTCTGGCAACGATTTCGAGTGCGCTGCTTAGCGTGCTGACCACCTCGTCTCCCTATAACAGAATATCAACATCGGGATGCTGCGCTGGCGCCTGAATCATGCACGTGCGCAAATCACTTGCCATCTTTTCGCCCGTCTGGTACCGCTGGTTCATATCTTTGTTCAATGCGCGGTTAATCACCTCTGCCAGGCCGTCAGGCACCTGTGGATTCAAGGTCCGGATATCTGGCTGCGCCTCGTTGGCTATTCTGAACATCAGTTGCGCCATTGAATCGCCAACAAAAGGCAAGCGGCCGCAAGCCATCTGATAGAGCGTGACACCCAGCGAGAAAAGATCCGAGCGCCCGTCAATCTTCTTGCCCGATAATTGCTCGGGCGACATATAGCTTGGCGTACCAAGCACCATGCCTGTCTTCGTTCTTGACGAATCGGTAATGCGCGCTATACCGAAGTCGGTGACCTTGACCTGATCGGATGCCGGTTCATACATCACGTTGGCGGGCTTCACATCGCGGTGAACAACGTTATTGCTGTGCGCATAAGCCAGCGCGTCAGCGACCCGTGCGAGGATGCTCACCACTTGCGGCAACGGCAACAGATTTCCGGGTTTGGTGTAGGGCACGAGATCCCGGCCCTTCAGGAATTCCATGGCGATGTAGGCCAGATCGTGCTCCTCGCCCGCATCGTACATGGTGACGATGTTCTGGTGGTTGAGTCGGCCGGCAGTCTCTGCTTCGCGGAAAAAACGTTGTTTCACGTCGGCCAGTTCGTCTTCTTCGAATTCCTGGGCCAAAGCCATCGTCTTGATCGCCACGATGCGATTGATTTTTGGATCGCGGCCAAGATAGACAACGCCCATGGCGCCTTTGCCCAACTCCTTTTCGATCTGGTACCGCCCAAGCATCGGTTTTTCGACCTTTCCGTCACCGAGCATCATGGTGCTGGCGTTGGTACGTCCACCCGAACCCCCGAGCATGACAGTTTCAGACATCGCTTTGGCTCGGCTGAGGCGCTGTTCGAGATCGCGGAACTTCGGGTTGTAGTCCGCCATGTACCGGAACGCGGCCTCGGCCTTGTTGAACTGACGCTTGCGCTCAAAATCGAGCGCAAGGTTGTAAAGGTTCTCCATCAGCGAATCGTCAAGTGGGCACTTGCGAAACTTGTCGAAGGCCATATCGAGCTGACCCTGCCCCTGGAAAGCGAGGCCAAGCATGCGGTTCGATTCAGCCGAATCCGCTTCCGATTTCTCCTTGCCTCGTTCGGTCATCAGGAAACGCTTGGTGGTCAGCATCAGATGCCCGACCAGTAGCAGGGTCGCCGATGCCATCAACTGTATCCACAGGCCGCTGCCGACCATCAGGCCAAAATGCGCAACCACCAGCGCCACCAATAGCAATGCCGTGGCAATGGCGCCAACACCGGCGGAAAGACGTGGCAACAGGACAATCAAATACACGGCGACCAGCACGAACGCCCCAAGCGAGGCCCACACCCCCCATTCGGGTGCTATGAAGAAATGCTCCTGCAGAATGCTTGAAACGGCGTGCGCCAGAGTCAGCACCGGCGCCATTGCGGGCGAAATCGGCGTTACCTGAGTGGTACCCACGCCCGAGGCCGTTGCCCCGATCAAAACAATTTTGTCCTGATATTTACTCGCCGGGATCTTGCCGGTGAGAACATCATAGAAGGAATCAACCTGGAACGCCGGCTTGCCCTCATGCCCAGCGTAAAAAAAAGTATGCATCTGCGTTATCGTGTCGGTCGGAATACGCAGACTGCCCAGGCGAACTTCTCTGCCAGCCGCCACACGAATATCGGCCGGACCAAGATTAAGGCTCGCCGCGGCAATCATCAATGACAGCGAGGGGAAATAATCGTCGTAATGGCGCAGCACCAGCGGTTCGGTACGGATCGCACCGTCGACGTCCACGACGGAATTCAGGTGTCCAATGGCAGCAGCCCTGGCGCCAAGCCCTTCGATCGGCACTTGCAGTGACAGGGTTTGCCAGACATCGCCACTGCCATCGGTGATCTGCGACAGCCGGCTCTTCGCGACAAACTCCGGCAAAACCTGGTCCGGCCTGCCTCTCGGTTCTCCCAATACAAACAGCATGGGTAGCAGGACATTCCCGGCCCTGCCGATGCTGTCGGTCAGAATGCGATCGGTGTTCAGCGCAAGCTCGGCCTCCTGAAGCACGCCGCCGATCTTCTGCAGACCAGGCGACGGCTCGACGTTTTCCGAAGCCTGCCGGTAAATGTCGAGCAAGCGCGTGACATAGGCGTAGCCGGGGTCGATCTGCGGCTCGAAGAAAAAAACCGTGTTGGCCACCACCTTGGCCTTGCCGGCCGCCAACAGATCCGTCATTCTGGCCAGTTGATCACGCGGCCACGGCCAGCGTCCGAGGTTGGCAATCGAAGCATCGTCAATGGCGATGACCGCTACTCGATCAAGCGGTGTCTTGCTTGATGCCTGCACGCCAAGGTCATAGGCCTTGCGTTCCAGACTGCCAATCAGATCGCCGTTGGCGGCAACAAGCATGACGCAACTCACCGCCAGACCGAGAAACCAGTCAGTCTTCCAGAATCCCGTCTTGCCCATGCTCAATCCCCTCGTGGCGCATCGATCAGGACGGTCTCTTCGACACCGCTCGCAATCATGCCGTCAGGTTATCGCCTGCTTTGGCGCAATATGCGAAGGAGAAACAGCAGTCCTTGGCGCATTGTTACAGTTCTGCCCAATCAGAGTCAATCGGCGCGTTCCGGTGCCTTCCGGTATGTTCGGCGATTAGCCTCCATAGGGCAGTTCGATGCCCAGGCCACGCTCCCGCGCCAAAGCTTCGAGCCGCACAGCCAGCGCAATATCCTGAATGGCCATGCCCTGCGATTCGAACAGCGTGATCTCCTCGGGCGTGCTGCGCCCGGCATGGCGTCCGCTGATCACATCTCCCAGTTCGACGAGTTGCCGCTCGCGCAATCGTCCTTTTTCCAGCGATGGCAGTAAATCACCCGCTTCCCTGAGTGCCGTTTCCACGCTATCGACGACGATGGTATTGCTGGCCTTGATCACACCCTCGCCCACTTCCCGCCTGATTAGCGAATTGGAACCCGCCGCGTTGATATGTGTACCCGGCGACAGCCAGCTTGCTTCAAACAAGGGCGTAGCCGCCGTTGTTATGGTACTGACGATATCGCTGTCGCGCACCACTTCTTCCGCCGTAGCGGCCGCCCGCACGTCGATCCCGAGGCGCCCGGACAGTTTCGTACAAAATGCAGCGAGGCGTTCCGCATTTCGGGCAAAAACCTTGATCTGCCGTAGCGAACGCACCGCGGCAACTGCCTCGATATGCCCTTCAGCCTGCCAGCCGGCGCCAAAAACGCCCAACACTTCAGCATCACGCCGGGCCAACCAGCGAGTCGCCACGCCCGAGGCAGCCCCGGTGCGCACCATGCCAAGCAAATCGGCCTCAAGCACAACACGCAATTTTCCCGTCGAGGCGCTGAATACATGGACCACAAACCGCACGCCCGAACGATTGCTGGTGTAGGCCTTGTAACCGATGGCGTCGCTCCCCGGCAGGGCGCCTTGCAGGATATGCAGCGTTGTTTGCGGTAGCCGCGTACGCTGGCGAGGTGAGTCGACGGCCCGGCCGAGCGAGAGCTCGCGATGCGCTTCTTCCACCGCTTCGATAGCCAATGGCATGGTCAATAATTGGCGGATATCCGCTTCGGTCAAAAACAAAGACATATGCTCTCCACAAGTTAGGCTAGATCACGCGTCAGATTATATGCACCCAAAGAACCAGCCGCCATTGCAACTTCTGAAACCACAATAAAAAAGGCAGACTGCCGTCTGCCTTTTTGGGTGAATCAATCACACTTACTTGAGCAATCCCTTAAGCAGCTTGCCCATTTCCGACGGATCGCGCGTCACGGTGAAACCACACTCTTCCATGATGGCCAGCTTGGCATTGGCCGTATCGGCACCGCCCGAAATCAGCGCACCAGCGTGACCCATGCGTTTGCCGGCCGGAGCGGTGACCCCAGCGATGAAACCAACAATCGGCTTCTTCATGTTTTCCTTGCACCAGTAGGCTGCATCGGCTTCATCCGGACCACCGATTTCACCAATCATGATCACGGCGTCCGTATCCGGATCGTCGTTGAACATGCGCATGATGTCGATGTGCTTGAGCCCGTTGATCGGATCACCACCGGTACCGACCGCAGTCGACTGGCCGAGCCCGATTTCGGTCAGTTGGCCGACCGCTTCATAGGTCAGCGTTCCCGAACGCGAAACGACACCGATGCGGCCCTTCTTGTGAATGTGGCCGGGCATGATGCCAATCTTGACCTCGTCGGGAGTGATGAGACCAGGACAGTTCGGTCCGAGCAGCAACGTCTTCTTGCCACCGGCGGCTTCCCGCTTCTTCATCATGTTGCGCACTTCGAGCATGTCGCGAACCGGAATGCCCTCGGTGATGCAGATGGCCAGATCAAGCTCGGCTTCGACGGCTTCCCAGATCGCCGCAGCGGCTCCGGGTGGAGGAACGTAAATCACCGAGACAGTTGCGCCGGTTTGCTTGGCGGCTTCCTTGACCGTAGCGTAGATCGGAATGCCAAGAAGCGACTCTCCGGCCTTTTTCGGATTGACGCCAGCGACAAAGCAATTCTTGCCGTTGGCGTATTCCTGGCACTTTTCCGTATGAAACTGACCGGTCTTTCCGGTCATTCCCTGGGTGATGATTTTGGTGTTTTTGTTGATCAGAATCGACATGTTGGCTCCTTACTTGACCGCGGCAACGATCTTGGTGGCGGCTTCGGCCATGGAATTGGCAGTGATGATCGGCAGACCGGAGTCCTTCAGGATCTTCTTGCCGATATCCTCGTTGGTGCCCTTCATGCGCACAACCAGCGGTACCGTCAAATGGGTTTCACGGGCGGCGGCAACGACGCCGTCGGCGATGGTGTCGCATCTCATGATGCCGCCAAAGATGTTAACCAAAATGCCCTTGACCTTCGGGTTCTTGAGCATGATCTTGAATGCCTCGGTAACCTTTTCGGTTGTTGCACCACCACCGACGTCGAGGAAGTTGGCGGGTTCGGCACCGAACAGCTTGATCGTGTCCATCGTCGCCATGGCCAGACCGGCACCGTTCACCAGACAGCCGATATTGCCGTCAAGCGAAATGTAGGTGAGGTCAAATTTCGAGGCCTCGACTTCGTCAGCGTCTTCCTCGTCGAGATCGCGGTACGCCACGATTTCCGGATGGCGGTAAAGCGCATTCGAGTCAAAATTGAATTTGGCGTCGAGTGCCTTGATATTGCCATCGCCTTCGAGAATCAACGGATTGATTTCTGCCAGCGATGCATCGGTTTCCATGTAGCAGGTATACAGGCCCTTGAGTGCTGCCACGGCCTTGCCTACGGAGGCTTCCGGAACGCCAATGCCCTTGGCCAGTTCGGTCGCCTGTGCATCGGTCAGGCCGACTGCCGGGTCAACAAAGGCCTTGAGAATCTTCTCGGGGGTTTCGTGCGCCACTTCCTCGATGTTCATGCCGCCTTCTGAGGACGCCATCATGGCCACCGTCTGGGTGACGCGATCGGTCAGCGCGGCAACGTAGTATTCCTTCTTGATGTCGGCGCCTTCCTCGATCAGCAGGCGACGGACCTTTTGACCGGTTGGCCCGGTCTGATGCGTAACCAGCTGCATGCCGAGGATCTCGCCAGCATATTGGCGCACTTCGTCCAGCGACTTGGCAACCTTCACGCCGCCGCCCTTGCCACGACCACCGGCATGAATCTGGGCCTTGACAACCCAGACTTTTCCGCCAAGTGATTCAGCCGCTTTTACCGCATCATCGACGGAACTGCTGAATACACCACGCGGAACCACCACGCCGAACTTTTTGAGAAGTTCCTTCCCCTGATATTCGTGAATTTTCATGCGCCTTCCTTGCTTGAAATTAAGTGACGATCTTTAGGCAGGATCCCCTACCCGGGGTTCTGGTTGCGATACCAGCGCGGGTAATAGCGCTGAACCGTTTCCGAATGCGAAACCAGTGCGTGACATCGATCAAGCTGAAAGGGCTTATGTTCGCTGTCGTGCTCATCAACCGCTTCACCGGCCAGCGTCTGCAACGCAACGGTTGGCAGAAACATCAGCAGTTCGCTCATGTGCGCGCAACCTCGCGTCATACCGAACATATCCTTGACAGCTTTCAGAAAACCCTTGAACAGATTCAAGCCGACAATCTTCGAGTAGTCCGGCGGGTTGGTGTCGCAATAGCCCGGGTAGGGCGCTGCATCGGCACACGTCGCCGCCTCTAGAATTGTCTTCTTGCTGTCGATCGTTATCCGCACCGACATGTCGTGCACCGCCTGACCCGGCCTGATCAGACCGGACGACAGCGGAAAATCATGATCCTTCGTATCCACCAGGCGCGCTTCAATGTCCCATAAGCCATCCGCACGCTTGAAACCCTCGAACTTGACGCTACGCTGATGCATGCGGACGCGTTTTGCGCTAGGAGTAGGAAGTGGCATTGAAAATCCCGGGATGGCAAATCAGTACGTTACGTACCTGAATGCATTGGCCGATTCTAGCACAAAAGAGAAGGCTGTTTTGACGAAACCTGTTCGCTCAGTATTGACAGTACAATCCGCCAGTCATCATCCCTGCACATTTGCGAATGAACAACGCGGCGATCCGGTATTCCATTCGTCCCTTGAGCGTGCATGCGCACACTTTCGAGGGGCGTTGCACCGTCGCGTCGCCCGACCCGACCGGCCAGTGCTTCTCCCTCCCGGCCTGGATTCCCGGCAGCTACCTGATACGCGACTTTGCGCGGCACATTGTCGCCATCCGCGCCGTGTCGGGTAGCAGGCCGGTAAGCCTGACAAAACTGGACAAACACACCTGGCAGGCTGCACGGCTGAAGCATGGCGAGTCGATTACCGTCACCTGTGAGGTCTATGCGTGGGACCTTTCGGTTCGCGGCGCGCACCTCGACGAGACCCATGCCTTTTTTAACGGCACCAGCGTATTCCTGCGCGTTCTTGGGCAGGAAGAACTCCCCTGCCTGATCGACATCCAGCCACCGGCAGGCGAGGCCTTCAAGGATTGGCGCATAGCCACGGCATTGGAACCGGCGCACGGCGAGCAGCATTGCGCGAAGCGGCATGGTTATGGCCTTTACCGTGCCGCCAGTTACGACGAATTGATCGACCATCCGGTCGAGATGGGTCGCTTTGCTCTCGCGCGTTTTGTTGCGCGTGGAATCCCGCACGAGATAGCGATCACCGGGCAACACGATTGCGACATGCAGCGTCTGACCGCCGACCTCAAACGCATCTGCGAATGGCAGATTCGCTTCTTTGGTGAGCCGGCGCCGATGCCCCGCTACGTCTTTCTCATCACCGCAGTCGGCGACGCTTATGGCGGTCTGGAGCATCGTGCCTCGACCGCCCTGCTGTGCTCGCGCAACGACTTGCCGTGGCGCGGCATGAAGAAGATGAGCGAGGGCTATCGCACGTTTCTCGGCCTGTGCAGCCACGAATATTTCCATACCTGGAACGTAAAGCGCATCAGACCCGCGGCCTTCACGCCATACGACCTCGACCGCGAGAATTACACGACCTTGCTCTGGGCTTTTGAGGGCATAACGTCCTACTACGACGATCTGGCCCTCCTGCGTTGCGGCGCCATCGAGCTCCAGGACTGGCTCGAACTCCTGGCGAAAACGATCAGCAACGTTCAGCGCGGTCCCGGCCGCCGGCGACAGACCCTGGCCGAATCAAGCTTCGATGCCTGGAACAAATTCTATCGGCCGGACGAAAATACCCCGAATGCGGTCGTCAGCTACTACGCCAAAGGCGCGCTGGTCGCGCTTGCCCTCGATCTCACGCTGCGCAACAAGACCAACGGGGCAATATCGCTCGATGACATCATGCGCGCGCTCTGGCAACGCCACGGGAAAACCGGAATTGGCGTCGGCGAGGAAGATATCCGGCTGATCGCCGAAGAATGCTCCGGACTCAATCTGAAGCGTTTCTTTTCGGCTGCGGTGCACGGCACCGGTGAATTGCCGCTGAAAAAGCTTCTGGCGACCTTCGGCCTGAAGCTCGAGTGGGTGGCGGCGGAAACGCCTTCGTTTGGCGTAAAGACCGCCGATGAAGGGGGCCAGCTCAAGCTGACAACGGTATACGACGACAGCGCCGCGCAGCGGGCCGGGCTCTCCGCCGGCGACGTCCTGCTGGCCATTAATGACTTGCGCGTTGCGTCCACGAACATCGACAAGCTCCTCACCCGTTGCCAGCCCGGCGATACCGTCAAAGTGCACGCCTTCCGGCGTGACGAACTGAAGGAATTCAGGGTCCGGCTCGATCGATCTCAAGACGACATGGCCAGGCTGGTCGCCGACGCGCGTCCCAATAACTTACGGCGGCGCTGGCTGGGAATCTGAACGACAAGCCAGCGAACGGTTTCCGATATCGCAGCCAACACCAACGGCCTATCGACACTAATCACGCACCAAGCGTACCGCCCGCCACAGCACGCTACCGAGCAACACCGCAGCCAGCACCAGACTGGCCAACGATCCAAGCCAGAAACCGGCAACGCCCATCGGGCTGGCCGTGCGGAAAGCCAGCCACCAGCCGCCGAACAGGCCAACCACCCAGAAGCAGGCGATGTGTATCAGCATCGGCACAAAGGTGATCTTGTAGCCGCGTAGCGAATAGGCCGCAACGGTCTGCAGCGCATCAAACACCTGGTAGATCGCCACGTAGCCAATCAACGACAGTGCCACGAGCCGAACCGCGGGATCGCTGGTATAGGCTTCCACAAGCGGCCGGGCGTACCACCATAAGACAAGGCCAAGAATTGTCGACAAACCGCCTGCGAGCAGCAGGCCGGCGCTGATCGATGCCTCTGCCCGCCGCCAGTCGCGTGCCCCCGCCGCTTGCCCTACCTGCGCCAGTGTGGCAATGGACAACGCCAAGGGCAGCATGTAGCAGATGGCCGCCAGATTGGCGACGACCCGATGCCCGGCAACCACCGTCGCCCCCATCTGCGCGACGAAAAGTGCGATCAACGTGAAGGCCGATATCTCGACAAAGCTGGACAAACCCATGGGCAGCCCGATCCGCAGCAATTCTCGCAACATCCCGAGGCGTGGCCTTTGCCAACTGCCGAGCAGACCATAGGGCGCCAGAAACTTGCCAAACACCATGTAAGCCGCGCTGCAGAACAGCGCGAACCATCCGACCAGGGCATTCGAAACGCCGCAGCCCAGTGCGCCAAGGCCCTCGCCACCAAGCGCTCCGGTCACCAGCAACCAGGCCAAAACGCCATGCAACAGGGTGCTGCCCAGTGAGATCAGCATCAGGGGACGCGGACGGCCAAGCGCGTTGCAAAAAGCGTAAAAGGTGCGATAGAGCAGCGCAGCGGGCATTCCCCACGCCAACATGGCCAGATAGCCGCGCGCTTTGTATTCGAGCTCCGGCTCGATATCCGACAGTGCCAGCAACGCGTCCGGGAAATGCAAGAACAGCACACCCGGAATGGCGAGCAACAGCGCCAGCCAGAAGGCTTGTTGCAAGACGCCGGCGATTTCATCATCGCGCCCCGCACCCTTGAGATGGGCAACCGTCGGCGATACCGACTGCAGGATGCCGGTGAATGCGAAAATCACTGCAATGTATATCCCGCCGCCAACGGCCACAGCGGCAAGATCCTCGGCTCCGTAATGCCCGAGCAACACCGTGTCGATCACCATCATGCCCATCGAAGCGAGCTGGGCAATCAGCATTGGCGCTGCGTGCAGCAGAATCAGCCGGGACTGGTGGATGAACATTGACGGACTCGTTGTAAACAGGGGTTCGGACAGCCTATTCCATTTCTGCTTTGTACGAATGGGTACGTACGAAATTGTCGTGTCCCACGTTTGCGCGAGCGACTTGCGCTGGCTTTCGTGGCAGTATACCCGGCGAAAAGTTGGGGCCGGTTGCACGCCGGCGCTCCTTGAAACACGGAAGCCGCATGCTCGATATCAATCGCATTGTCATCCAACGTCTTGTTCTGGCCTGGCTGATCGTTTCGCTCCTGACCGGGGCAACCATCTACATCGTCGAGTCGAATCGAATTGACAATGCCGTCATCGCATTCGCCTCGACCGAATCGCAGCGCTTTTCCCCTGAAGGCATAGACACCAAAGGCATGACACCGGGCGAGCTGGAGGCCTTGCGACAAAAAGCGCTCGAATTTGCCAGCAAGTACTTTGTGGTGATGAAAGGCTACGACTACGAAGGCAACAAGCTGTTCGACGTCGCCAACCCGGCCTACGCACACATCGCGGCACTACTGCCAAAGTTGAAATTCACCTTTCCAAGAGACGGTGCTCATCACTACAAGAAGCTCGCGATCGATGGTGAAACGGTGGTGCAGATACAGGTGCCGCTGAGAAGCTCGACAGGCAGCGCCGCTGGCTACTTTGAGGGGGTTTTCGTGATCCCCGCCGAAGAACTTGCGCGCCTTGATCGCGACTTGCATCGACTGCTCCTGATTTCGTTGTTGTGCGTCTTGTGTACGTCGCTGCTTCTCTATCCCGTGATCATTACTCTGAGCCGCCGAGTCATCCGTTTTTCCGACCAGGTAACCAAGGGAAACCTGGAAATCGTCACCGTGCTGGGGGCCGCCATTGCCAAGCGCGACTCGAACACCGGCAGCCATAACTACCGCGTGACGCTTTATGCGATTCGCCTGGGCGAAGCTGTCGGCACCGATAAGGTCGATATGCGTGCGCTCATCCTTGGCGCCTTCTTGCACGACGTCGGGAAAATCGGCATTCGGGACGACATCCTGCTCAAACCGACGGAATTGAACGACGAAGAGGTGGCAATCATGCACACCCACGTGCAACTGGGGATCGGCATCATCCAGACGTCCGAGTGGCTTCACGCCACGCACGATGTCATCAAGTATCATCACGAGAAGTACGACGGTAGCGGCTACATGAAAGGGCTGCGCGGCGAGGAAATCCCCCTTGAGGCCCGCATCTTCGCCATTGTCGATGTATTCGACGCGCTGACCTCAAGTCGTCCCTACAAGGACGCCTGGCCGGTTGATGAGGCGCTGGCCCGGCTTTCGAAAGAGGCAGGCTGCCACTTCGACCCGCAACTGGTTTCGGTATTCCGGAACCTTGCTGCCGATCTATACAGACAGTACGGCCATGCGAGTGAAGCCGACCTGCATGCGTCCCTGCGGCAGTTGGTCAAAGACCACTATCGGCAGCTACTCTCGCAACACTAGCCGGTCCTCTTGCAACTAGCCGGCACTAAACCAGCGTGATCTTCAGCTCACCCAGTCCTTCGATACCGCCCTCAAGCACGTCACCGCGCACTACGGTCGAAACGCCTGCCGGTGTCCCGGTGAATATCAGATCGCCCGGCATGAGAGCTATATAGCTGGAGAGATTGGCAATCACTTCAGCGACCTTCCAGGTCATCTGTGACAAGTCGCCGCTCTGCCTTGATTCGCCGTTGACCTTGAGCCAGATGCCCCCCTTTTCCGGATGACCCACCTTGCCGGCGGGCCTAAGAGCGCTGATCGGACCGCCTTGATCAAACCCCTTGCCCATGTCCCAGGGATGCCCTTTGTCCTTGGCTTGATACTGAAGATCCCGCCGGGTCAGATCAAAACCGATGGCGTAGCCAAAGACGCAATCAAGAGCCTGGTCGAGCGGGATATTGGAGCCGCCTTTACCTAGCGCGACGACCAGCTCAACCTCATGCTGAAGATTGTCGGTCATCGGTGGATAGGTTACCTCGCCACCACCGGGAACCAGCGCATCCGCTGGTTTGCTGAAGAAGAACGGCGGCTCGCGGCTGTCGGCGCCCATTTCGGCCGCATGGTCCGCGTAATTGCGCCCGACGCAATAGACGCGACGCACCGGAAAAACATCGGTGCTGCTAGCCACCGGAAGAACGACCTGCGGCGCAGGCGGAAATACATAGCTCATGAGTGCTCCCTAAGAAATGTTCAAACCGGATTATCGATATCGACGAACTCGCACGTCAGGCCAAAGCGTTCTCCCAGGTGTGCCGCCAGGGCCTGCACGCCAAAACGCTCCGTGGCATGGTGTCCGGCAGCGATGTAGGCGACGCCCGACTCACGCGCGAGGTGCACATTCTGCTCGGAAATTTCACCGGACAGATACGCATCGACGCCCTGGTCAATCGCCTGCTCGAAAAGATTTTGCGCCCCTCCCGAACACCAGGCGATGCGGCACACCGGCTGATCGCAGTCATCCCTGCCGGAAATCACTTGAGGTGCACGGCGCAATACCTTGGTGATGGTTTGCGCCAATTCCGTTAACGGCGTCGGCGCCGACAGGCAGCCGCGCCAGCCAATAGCCTGCTCGCCGAAGCGCCCTTCGACAGTCCAGCCAAGTTCTTTTGCCAGTTGCGCATTGTTGCCGAATTCGACATGGCCATCCAGCGGCAAGTGGTAAGCAATCAAGTTGATGTCGTGCATCAGCAGCGCCTGCATGCGCGCCTTGCGAAAACCGGTCACGCGGCCATCTTCGCCCCGCCAGAACCAGCCATGATGCACGAGAATGGCGTCAGCCGCGGATGCAATCGCCGCATCGACCAGTGCCTGACTGGCAGTAACACCGGCAACAATGCGCTGCACCTCGGCACGACCTTCCACTTGCAGGCCGTTTGGGCAATAATCCTTGAAACTTCCCGATTCCAGCAGTTCGTCCAGATAGCGTGTCAATTCTTCACGTTTCATCCGAAACTTCCTTTCTCCGTTGTCTTCTTTCAGATCCGATTTCCCATGCGCAGACTCTGGCTGATTTTTGCACAAACCGTTACGGCAGGTCTTGCCATTCTTTTCGTCGTCAGCACGCTCAAGCCCGAATGGCTGGGCAAACCAATCCACAACGGGACCAGCATTGTCGCCTTGAAGGAATCGTCAACCGGAGGCGAACCGCTCATCGGCACGGGTTCCTACCGTGATGCCGCCAGGAAAGCGCTGCCTTCCATCGTACATATCTTCACCTCGCAGAAGATCAGAATGCCGCGCCACCCACTGATCGACGACCCGATTTTCCGGCACTTTTTTGGCGAACGCCCGGAAGCCGACGGTCAAACCAAATCGGGGCTGGGCTCGGGTGTCATTGTCAGCCCCAGTGGTTACATCCTCACAAATTTTCATGTCGTCGATGGAGCGGACCAGATTGAAGTGGCCATGATCGACGGGCGAAATCTGAATGCCCGCCTGGTCGGCGGCGACCCCGAGTCGGATCTCGCCGTCTTGCAGATCGCACCGGAACATTCACCAGAGCCCAAGTTCCCGGCCATCACCCTCGGCCAGATGGATACCGTTGGCGTCGGCGACGTCGTTCTTGCTATTGGCAATCCCTTCGGGGTTGGGCAGACGGTAACGATGGGGATTGTCTCGGCACTCGGACGTTCGCACTTGGGCATCAATACCTTCGAGAACTTCATCCAGACGGATGCAGCGATCAACCCAGGAAATTCGGGTGGTGCCCTGATCGATAGCCAGGGGAATTTGATTGGCATCAACTCTGCGATCTACTCGCGCTCTGGCGGCTCGCTCGGCATCGGTTTCGCCATCCCGATATCTACCGCCAAAAACGTAATGGAGCAAATCATCCAGACCGGAACCGTGACGCGCGGCTGGATTGGTGTCGAAGTGCAGCAGATCACTCAGGAACTCGCCGAGTCCTTTGGTCTCCCCAGCATTGAAGGCGCACTTATCGCTGGTGTTCAGCGTGGCAGTCCCGCGGACGCAGGCGGCATCAAGCCGGGCGATATCCTGTTGGTGGTGGATGGAAAGTCCGTCAAGGATCCGCAGGCCATGCTTGACCTGATAGCCGCGCAAAAACCAGGCAATCTGGTGCCGTTCAAACTACGTCGTCAGAAAACGCTTTTCGACACGTCCATCCGTATCGGAATACGGCCGCAACTCAAGCGTGAGCGCGAATGAACACGTCAGCCTTTGTCCGAACTCTGCCCAGAGCCTGACAATTCAACGTCCGGCGGGCTGATGAAACGCGCCATCAGCAACCCAAGCTCAAAGAGCAGACACAGCGGAATGGCGAGCATAAGCTGCGAAATCACGTCGGGCGGCGTAAAGACGGCAGCGACCACGAATGCTCCGACAATCACATACGGACGCCATTCCTTTAGGGTGACCAGTGGCACGATGCGCATCCGGACGAGGACGATGACTACTATCGGCACCTCGAAAGTGACGCCGAACGCAATAAAGGTAGTCATCACGAAGGACAGATACTTTTCGATATCCGTCATCCAGGCGACGCCCTCCGGCGCGACCTTGGCCATGAAGCCAAACACCGTCGGAAACACCAGGAAGTACGCAAATGACATTCCGACGAAGAACAACACGACGCTCGCTGCGACAAGCGGCAACGCCAGCCTTTTCTCGTGAGAATACAGGCCGGGCGCAACGAACGCCCAGACTTGATAGAGAACGTAAGGCAAGGCGATGAGAAAGGCGACCATCAGAGCCACCTTCATCGGTACCAGAAAGACGCCGACGACGTCGGTCGCTATCATCTGCCCGCCTTGCGGCAACGATGCCAGAAGCGGCTGCGCGAGAAGCGCATACAGCTCCTTCGCCCACGGGAACAGGCAGACAAAAACGAGCCCGACAGCGAGCAGCACCCGAATCAGGCGGTCGCGCAACTCGAAGAGATGTGAGAGAAAGGAGTCTTCCGACGGGCTCATGCGTCGTTCACGTTTTCTGGGCGGGACGGGCAGGCTCGCCGTCGGCAAGCGGCGGGACTGGCTGCGTCCCGGTATCGTTCTCGCTGCGTGTCCCCGTCGGCGAAAACTCCTGTGTGATATTCCGCGCCGTCTCGCTGACGGATTGCTCGACCGACCTCATCTCGCCGGTGATACTACGTTGCAGATCCTGCGCCGAATCCTGAACCTCGGCGCGCAGCTTCTTCAGTTCGTCGAGTTTCATCTCGCGACTGATATCGGATTTGACGTCACTGACGTACCGCTGCATGCGCCCGAGCAAATGCCCAACCGTACGTGCCACTTTCGGCAGGCGTTCAGGACCGATAACCACCAGTGCAACGATGCCGATAATCAACAGCTCGGAAAATGCAATGTCGAACATTTAGCAGGAGCGCCGCGCAATCAACAGTCAGGCATGCACGGCGGAAAAGCGATGGAAGGACTGCGATCGATGCTCCGACTCACGATTTGGTCTTTTCCTTAACCTCGCCCTCGACGGTCTGTCCGCCGTTGACCTGCGGTGGCGGAGTCGCATCGGCCGGGTTGTTCTCTGCCGAAGCGTCCTTCATACCCTCTTTGAAGCCCTTCACGGCGCCACCGAGATCCGTGCCAATATTGCGCAGTTTCTTGGTGCCGAATACGAGCATAACGATGACCAGAACGATCAGCCAATGCCAGATACTGAAAGTGCCCATGATTGATCTCCTCTAAACGCGTTTGAGCATCGGCCCGACCGGGTCGGGACCGCCAACGACATGCGCATGCAGGTGCTGCACTTCCTGATGCCCGATGCGGCCCGTGTTGATGATGACACGAAAGCCGTCCGGGCTGCCGTTTTCGGTAGCCAACTGGTTGGCGACAGCGAGAATCCTGCCAAGAACCGGGGTATCCGCTTCTGTCACCGTCGCCAGCGAAGTAATGTGGCGCCGAGGAATAACCAGAAGGTGTACCGGACGCGCTGGATTGATATCGTGGAATGCAAAGACATCATCGTCTTCGTACACCTTGCGAGAAGGGATATCGCCGCGCGCAATCTTGCAGAACAGGCAGTTATCCATGATCTAGCGGGCCCGAGAGTTCTTTTCGTCGATCCCGGAAATCCCTTCGCGACGCCGCAATTCCTGGGAAACATCTTCTATGCTCATATCGAAATGGGCGAGCAGAACAAGGACGTGGAAAATCAGGTCGGCAGATTCCCTGACGATATTCAGTCGCTTGCCATCCTTGGTGGCAATGATCAGCTCAGCACTTTCCTCGCCAATCTTTTTCAGAATCGAGTCGGGGCCTCCGGCAAACAGCTTGGCGGCGTAGGATTTTTCCGGATCAGCGTGACGTCGCGCAGCGAGCGTCTCGGAAAGACGGTAGAGAATGTCGTGAGTAGTCATTTTTGTATATTCTCCTTGGGGTCTTTACATTTCTCTGTAGCGTGGGAAACTGGATGCTCTTTCTAGATCGACTCCTGTGCAGCAACTCAGGAGCAATTTGCAATCGCCATTCTACATCAGCCGAAGTTTGATTCGAGCCCACAGCTAGCCCTGGCACCCCAGGCAGTCTGATATAGCTTGCCCCATAGTGACCCGAATGGTACTTTCTGGACATCTGCTGCAACCAGCAGCCGGAGTGCCGTCGAGCGTTCCATAGCTCATGGATGCGAACGGAAATCCACTTGCTGGATTGTTTGTCAGGTGTAACCGGTCGGTTGCGCTGCCGTTTTCTGGAATGCTCGAATCGTGGCTCTGAAGCTCCTTCCAGTCATCGTATTGCCGCAAACGACCACCGACCCATTACGGAGGGCTTATGTTCAACAAATTTGCATCCTATCTTTCGGCATTGGCACTGGCAGTCATGCTTACCGCTTGCGCGACCCCCGGACAACAACCCGGTGAAATGGACATCCGGACAGGCATCATCGAACAGATTAACCCGGTTCAGTTGCAGAGCAGTCATCATGCAGGGGTCGGCGCCGTTGTTGGCGGCATTGCCGGCCTTGGGCTTGGCAGTCTGATCGGCGCCGGAACCGGCCGCGATGTCGCCATGGTACTCGGCACTGTTGGCGGCGCGTTCGCCGGCAACGAAATCCAGAAGAAATACGACCAGCCTGTACCGGGCCAGCAGATCATCGTACGCACGACCAACGGGGTACTGATATCGGTGACGCAAGCGACCAATCCGAACCTGTTCAAAGGTCAGCGTGTGTATGTCGAAGGTAACGGCGACGGCGCTCGAGTCGTCCCACGTTGATCGTTAAAACGTAATCAAGCCCAAGTTCCGGGTCTTTATTAAGACCCGGGGCTGGACTCGGCATGCCAAATCGTCACGCCCGGACTGGGGGAAGCGGTTGGGTTAGAAAACTCCTCAGAACCGATACGTGTAATTTGCCGACATAAAGATAATATACGGATTGTCGTACTTACCGCCGATGACTGTACTCGGATCCGAACTACTGCCCGAGGTAACGTACTCCGCTGCAAAGCCAATATCAGACTTCGCCGACAGTGCATGCTGGACGCCCGCACCGAAACGCCAAGTATCTGCATTAGGAATCAAGAACGAGGTGTTGTGCTGTTTCTTGTACATGCTGGTATCGTAAGCAATACCGGTATTGATCCTGGTCTGCTCGTTCAGCGTGTACTGCATTCCGTAGGCGATGTGCCAGGTATCCTGGAATCCGATCGTATTGGGCACTGTTGCGCCGCCGACTGTCACCGTGTTGTCGCCGAACTTGCTCCAATCCTGCCAGCCAATGTTACCCATCATTGCCCAGCGATCGCTGAGCCGCTGATAGACACTGCCCATGATCTGTTGCGGCATATAAGTATCTGCGCCAAATGGCAGGCGATGCGTGCGTGTCACATTGGAGATAGGGTGAGTCACGGTTACCGCAGTATCCACATTGAAGTTCAGATCGGCCTGGCTGTTATAAACCAACCCGATGCGGGTCGACTTGGACGGCTCGTAGAGCACGCCAAAACGTCCGGAATACGCCCAGTCGCTATCAGTCTGCTTGCGTTTCGTGCCGGCACCCACGCCAACTGCCTGCACGCGCTGCAGCATCATGTAGCCGTAATTGGCCTGTAAACCGGCGCCCAGTGACCACTTCTCGTTGACACGATAGGCAATGGTCGGCTGAATCGTCGCGGCGATGAGCGCCGTTTCGTCAACCACATTGCGGCCTGCCCAACTGCTGCCGAAATCTTCACCCAGCCCGTAATTGCTGTAAACACCAACGCCGAGCTTGAGCCGCTCATCAATGCTGTGGCTGTAGAACAAGCTGCCGCCAGGTAACCAGCCGACGACATTGCCGGGGTTGCTTCCTTCCAGGCGGCTCGACGGATTGAGCTTGTACTCGGCGTTGCCGTACAGCGCCTGCACACCGACCGTCAGTTGATTGCCGGGAAGACGCGTCATCCCGGCCGGATTCGCATATACGGTGGATGCGTCCTCTGCGCGTGCAGCCGTGCCGGCTGCGGCAAAGCCAAGATCCGAGGTGCCCAATTCATAGAGGTAGAGACCGCCGGCTTGTGAAGCAAGCGGCCAGGAAACGGCAAGTGCGATTATCGTTTTGCGAAATATTGTAGTCATTTTCCGGGTTACCTCTACGAATCACGTCTTTGAAAGAATTGCGCCCGACTGGCATCCGGTTCAGGAACCGGCGCGCTTAGGTCCGGATTATCCAACAAAATCGCCACGTTTTGTTTGGCGTAGCAGGCAGTCAAGGCAAAACTCATCATTAACTGTTGTATTTAGGGCAATACACGCAAGTCAAGAGATCGAGAAACTTGGATCGACCATTAAAATACCGTTTGGTATTGACGGTTGGAATTGATTTCAAGGGAACAGGCGTTCTTGAGCGCATTCTTTGGCGAAACACTAATATTTGGGCTGGGGAGCAACTCAGACACGATTGGAAGCATCTTGATCATTCGGAACAAAGGGAAAAACATCATGAGGAATACGCCTACGGCATCACAACAGAAGCAGATAGTGGGGCTGGCAGTCGCGGTGATTTCTGGTGCCGCGGTGTTGTTGTCGAACAGCGCGTTCGGCGCAGAACCGCCTGTCGCCACATCGCAGGACGCAATCGCTGCGAGCGCTACTCAGGCTCAACTGATCGGGCGCTGGAGGCGGGCCGATGGCGGCTACATCATCGAAGTGCGCCACGCTTCGACCGATGGCAAACTGGACGCCGACTACTACAATCCGCGACCGATCCACGTCGCGCGAGCCGAATGGACGAACAAGAATGGCAAGCTTCAGGTGTATATCGAACTTCGCGATATCAATTACCCCGGCTCAAACTACGCCTTGCAATATGACCTGGACAGCAAGCGATTGGCAGGCAACTACTATCAGGCTGTACAAGGCACGAATTTCAAGGTTGAATTCGTTCGCCAGTAGAAGCGCGGGGTTCCCGCTGATTCCCCTCACGCAACAGGGCATGCAGTCGAGCGGGATGCAAATGAATCCCGCCCGCTGGAAAAGTCTTAACGTGTGGCGGGCATTACGACAATAGCCAGTGCTTCGATATAGGTTCCCTCGACCTGATCGCCTTTCTTGATCTCGGCAAGAACCTGCGGATCCTGCACCTTCAGGTCGACTACCCTGCCTTTGGCACCCTTGAGAGTAACCAGCCCTGTCTTGGCATCAACCCCAATGACATCGGCGACAAAGGTGATCTCTCGCCCGACTACGCCAGCCGGCTTCTCGCCAGGCGCGGCACGTTTGGCATCGGCCATTTCCGTGGTAACGCGGATGCCAGCGCTTTTCTTCAGCTTCATTGCGAGCGCCTGCGTGAATTCGGTGACAACGACGTCACCCGGCTTGATCTGGGCGAAATTTTGCACGGCATCGCCCGCCGTCACATCGAACACCTTGCCAGCAGAACTCTTCAGGGTTACCACCCTGGTCTTCCGGTCAATTGCGACAACCTTGGCTTCGCTCTTGACTGTCTCGCTGACCATGACTGCCGGCACCGAGGTCTCGGCGGGTGGCGTTGCTGCAAGAGCTGCCTCGCTGAGAAAGTACGTGGCAAGGAATATTGCGGCAATGGTTCTTTTCATCTGGGTAACTCCTGTCGGAAAAAGCGTGGCACTAAGACGCCAAGGGATGCAGGCCTCGGCTCCATCCTCAGCCTGATGGTACATTCTGCGATGATGACCAAGGCCGCGCAAGTCAGGCAGTGTATGACAGAAAACGTGGGATGTGAAGCAACGCCAACGCCCTGTTTTTCTCCTTGCCAGCAGCATTGCATCTTCGTTACATTGTCCGAGTTGCGGTCAAGCGCGAGGTGATCCTTGGGCCAGTTTGGGCGGAATGGCCAGGCTCCAATGGTGACCAGGAATCTTGGTTTGGTCTAATCAGTGAAACAGAAAAGAAAGATGAATACGAGGCTTCGTTGTCAACCAAGGAGTGGGCATCGGAACGCGCGAACCACGAGACCACCAAGCCACTGTGCGCAAACGACGCGCCGGGTATTGCCGGTCCATCCACGGAGGCATTAGAAGAGTGACTCCCAGCATTCATCGCACTCTACGGCGTGCCTTCAGCTACTGGTTTGGCCACCGGTATACCATTTTGTTCTACAGCCTGCTGTTTACCCTGCTCGCTGCCCCTTTTATCACGCTGGCGCGTTTCCATAGCAATCTACTGCTCGGCATCCTGCTGTCAGCCAACCTCGCGACAGCGCTGGCTGGCTTCAAGAGCCGTCACATATCACACGTGCTGCTGGTGTTTTTCTCGGTCATGATCTCCATTCGATTAGCGGCCGGATCAGCAGATATGCAAGGACTGACGACAGGAGCCACGATCGCGACAGTCCTCCTGGGCTTCTTTGCAGCGGCTGAAGCCGTACGTGTCGCCATGAGTTCGAAGAAGATCAGCAAGGAGCATCTGTACGCGGCATTGGGCGCCTATTTGCTGTTCGGATTTGTTTTCGGTGTTCTCCATTTTGCGATTGCAGAGGGATGGCCCGGCGCTTACGGTGTGCCGGCGGGTGAACAGTTCACTCTGCATTCTGGAGTCTATTTCAGCTTTGTGACTCAGACCACACTTGGCTATGGCGACATATTTCCAATAATCGAGATTGCGCGTGCGCTTTCGGTCGTGCAAGCCATCATCGGCCAACTCTATCTAGCGGTCATGGTCGCTCGCCTAGTCAGCCTTTATGTGATGAACCCCGACGATGTTTAGTCGCGGTCTATCTGGATGAATGTGGTACGACTGAATGGACGCAGACCGGTTGCATTATTCATCGACAGCCCGCAGCGACGAGTTGCCGGGAGTACGGCTCTCCTCATGGCAGGCGAGCGGAACAGGCCATCTTGATTCGATCAAGCGCCGAATCAAGATGGCCTCCGGCGCAGCCAAAATTGAGCCGCACCCAGCCCGGCAAACCGAAATCGCTGCCGTTGGAAAGCCCGACTCCCGCCGCTTCAAAAAATGCCGCTGGATCGGCTACCCCAAGACTGCGCGCATCGATCCACGCCAGATAGGTCGCTTCGACATGTGCCATGGATAGCCCGGGGATAGCGGATACCGCCGTTTCGACCCGCTCGCGGTTGCGGCGAAGCACATTGATCAACGCCGCGCGCCATTGTTCACAGTCACGATAGGCCGCCTCGGCGGCCGTCAGGCCGAGAACATTCACGTCGGGTACGATGCCGCGCATCACTCCGGTAAAACGGCGGCGAAGAGCCGCATCGGCAATCACTGCAAACGCGCACCCGAGACCAGGAATATTGTAGGTCTTCGACGGTGCCATCAGCGTGATGCAACGGCGGGCAATCTCTGCATCGATCATCGCCAGCGGGGTATGCTGACGACCCTCATCAAGAATCAGGTCGCAGTGTATTTCATCGGAACAAACGATCAGATCGTGGCGCTGGCAAAACCCCGCCAGATCCGACAATTCATCCTGGCCCCAGGCGCGACCGACCGGATTATGCGGATGACAAAGCAGGAGAAGCCGGGTATCGGGCGCAAGCGCCGCTTCCATCGCACCAAAATCCCAACCCCAGCAACCCTCGGACAGACGCAAGGGCGCACGCATCAGCTCTCTCCCGGACAAACGGGGTGCCGAAAGAAAAGGAGGATAGACCGGTGTCGCCGTCAGGACACTCCCGTCCACCGTGCGACAGGCCAGATTCAGCCCCGTAACCAGCCCCGGTAGCCAGACCAGCCATTCCGGATCGATGGTCCAGACATACTTGCGCTGCAGGTAGTCGAGTACCGAGTCAACCAGCGACGGCCAGGGTTCCGCATAACCGAGGCAGCCGTGGGCTATTCTTCTTTCGAGCGCTGCCAGGAGAGCCGGAGGCGCGGCAAAATCCATATCCGCCACCCATAACGGCAGCACATCGCGGCCGGCATACTTGTTCCACTTGAGCGAATCGCCGCCACGGCGGTCGATCGGTCGATCAAAGTCAAAAAGCGGCGTCGAATTCATGCAGGAGCTGCCTTTTCATACGGGGAGGATCTGAATCAGGCCAGAAAGAGCTTGTACGCCGGATTGTCAGTTTCATCCCAGTGAGCATACCCCAGGTTTTTCAGGAATTTCCTGAACTCGCCCATTTCGCCTGGCGGAACCTGCATGCCGACCAGTACGCGCCCGTAATCGGCGCCGTGGTTGCGATAGTGAAACAGGCTGATGTTCCAGCCGGAACTCATCCGGTTCAGGAAGTTCATCAGTGCGCCAGGACGTTCGGGAAATTCAAAACGATAGACCATCTCGTGCCCGGCCTGTGGCGAGTGACCGCCCACCAGATGACGGATGTGCGACTTGGCCATCTCATCGTCGGTCAGATCGAGCGTTGCGTAACCATGCTTGCGCAGTTGATCGACGAGCTTCAGAGACTCTGCGCGCGAGCCAACCTGCACCCCGACAAATACGTGCGCTTCCTTGTGGTCGTTGAAGCGGTAATTGAATTCGGTAATGTTGCGCGCACCGATCAACGACAGGAATTCCCTGTAAGCGCCGGGCTTCTCGGGCAGGCTAACGGCCAGAACCGCCTCGCGTTGCTCGCCGACCTCGGCACGTTCGGTAACGAAACGCAGGCGGTCAAAGTTCATATTGGCGCCAGATGCGACGGCCACCAGCGTCTTGTCTTTCAGCTTGTTGCGCTCGGCATATTGCTTGGCGCCCGCCACAGCGAGAGCACCAGCGGGTTCGAGCACAGCGCGTGTATCCTCGAAGACGTCCTTGATCGCCGCACAGATGGCATCGGTGTTTACCAGCACCATTTCGTCGACATACAGCTTGCAGAGTCGAAA
>NZ_FLQY01000202.1 GCF_900089945.1 Candidatus Propionivibrio aalborgensis
CCCGTTCGACTTCTTCCCCGAATCCTACGCCGAGAAATTTCCGTTCAAGTACGAGGCAGATCTGCGCGAAGAGTTACAGCCTTTTCTGTACACTCAGCCGCCAACCCCGCTGGTCCGCCGATTCCTCGACACGATCCCGGTCGAACCGATGAACAGCGTCGATTTCCTGGTCGATATCAACCGACGGGTGCAACAGGTCGTCGCCTACGTTATTCGCCTGGAGCCGGGCGTGCAAAGCCCCGAACAAACGCTCGAGCTGGGCAGCGGTTCGTGCCGGGATTCAGCCTGGCTGCTGGTTGAGGTGCTGCGCCAGCTCGGGCTGGCCGCGCGTTTCGTATCGGGTTATCTGATTCAGCTGGTGCCTGACGTGAAATCGCTGGACGGTCCTTCCGGCACCGATATTGATTTCACCGATCTGCACGCCTGGTGCGAGGTCTTCTTGCCGGGTGCAGGCTGGATCGGCCTCGATCCGACGTCCGGGCTGTTCGCTGGCGAAGGACATATCCCGGTGGCGTGCTCGCCACAACCATCTTCTGCCTCGCCAATTACCGGCACCACCGAAGAATGCGAGTGCGTATTCGAGCACAGCATGAAGATCGAGCGCGTCTGGGAAGCGCCGCGAGTTACCAAGCCCTATAGCGATGAGCAATGGTCCTCGATCGAAACGCTGGGGCATCGCATCGATGACGATCTGGTTAGTGGCGATGTGCGCCTGACCATGGGTGGCGAACCGACCTTCGTGGCCATAGACGACCCGGACGGCGCCGAATGGAGCACTGCCGCCATGGGTCCGACCAAGCGTATCCGTGCAGCCGACCTGTTTCATCGCCTGCGCAAAGAATATGCTCCTCACGGGCTGACGCACTTCGGCCAGGGCAAGTGGTATCCGGGCGAGCCGCTACCGCGCTGGTCGCTCAACTGTTTCTGGCGGCGCGACGGACAACCGGTATGGAAGAACCCGGCCTTGTGCGCCGACGAGTCACGCGACTATGGCGCCGATGAAATGTTGGCTGGTCGCTTCCTGCGTACGCTGGCCGAACGCCTGGGGCTGGCTGCGAAGTATGTTTTCCCGGCCTACGAGGATGCCTTCTATTACCTGTGGCGCGAGCACCGCCTGCCGATAAATGTCGATCCGCATGCGGCGCGCCTTGACGATCCCCTTGAACGTGCGCGTCTGGCGGAGATCTTTGGCCAGGGCCTGGATAAGGCCATCGGCTATGTGCTGCCGGTGATGCGCCACCCGAGGCTAAAGGGACGCTGGCAAACCAGCCCGTGGTTCCTGCGCGGCGAACGCTGCTTCCTGGTGCCGGGCGACTCGCCGGTCGGCTTCCGTCTGCCGCTCGAATCGCAGCCCTGGGTGGCCAAGAGCGACTACCCCTACACCCATGCACCGGATCCGACGCAGGACTTTGACCCACTGCCGGAGCACGCCGAATTTCAGACGGCGCCCAAGGCGGGTATTGGCGAAGGCTCGCCAGCGGACGAGGACAACGATCGCCCGCCAAGGAGCCAGGAGTCGGCGTCGGACATCACACGGACGGCGATATCGGTACAGGCGCGAGGTGGCGTGCTCTACATCTTCATGCCGCCGACGGATCGTCTTGAAGACTATCTCGAACTGGTCGCCGCCGTCGAGGCTACGGCCGAGGAGCTCGAATCGCCAGTGCTCCTCGAAGGTTATGAGCCGCCCTCCGACCCGCGCCTGACCAACTTCCGCGTTACCCCCGACCCCGGCGTCATCGAAGTCAATATTCAGCCTTCTGCCAGTTGGGATCAATTGGTCGAGCGTACGACGCACCTCTACGAGATGGCGCATCTGTCACGCCTGACCAGCGAGAAGTTCATGCTCGACGGCCGCCATACCGGCACCGGTGGCGGCAATCATTTTGTATTCGGCGCGCTGACCGCGCTCGATTCGCCTTTCCTGCGCCGCCCCGACCTGCTGCGCAGCCTGATCAGTTACTGGCATAACCATCCTTCGCTGTCCTATCTCTTCTCCGGCCTGTTCATCGGCCCGACGAGCCAGGCGCCACGCGTTGACGAGGCGCGCAACGATTCCGTCTATGAGCTGGAAATCGCCTTCAGCCAGTTTCCGCACCCGGAAGAGACCGTTGCTCCGTGGCTGATTGACCGCCTACTGCGCAACCTTCTGATTGACGCCACCGGTAACACGCACCGCGCCGAATTCTGTATTGACAAACTCTACTCGCCGGATGGTCCAACGGGTCGCCTCGGACTACTTGAGATGCGCGCATTCGAGATGCCGCCGCACGCGCGCATGTCGCTCGCTCAGCAACTGCTGCTGCGTGCGCTGATCGCGCGCTTCTGGAAACAGCCGTATGCCCCTGGCCGGCTGTTACGCTGGGGAACAGAGTTACACGATCGCTTCATGCTGCCGCATTTCGTGAAACAGGATTTCGACGATGTGATCGGTGAGTTGCGTGACGCCGGTTATGCGATGGAGAGCGAATGGTTCGCGCCGCATTTCGAGTTCCGCTTCCCGCTGCACGGCAGTTTTGTTGCCGAGGGCATCCGTTTTGAACTGCGCCATGCGCTGGAACCCTGGCATGTGATGGGCGAGGAAGGAAGTGCCGGTGGCAACGTGCGCTATGTCGATGCCTCATGCGAGCGCGTGCAGGTCAAGGTCGACGGCATGTCGGGCGACCGCTATGTGCTGACTTGCAACGGAAAGCCTGTGCCTTTGCAGCCGACCGGAAATGTCGGCGAGTTTGTTGCAGGTGTCCGTTATCGTGCTTGGTTGCCGGAATCCTCTCTGCATCCGACCATCGGCGTCCATGCACCGCTTGTTTTCGACCTTGTCGACACCTGGATGAAGCGCTCGCTGGGCGGTTGTCAGTATCATGTCGAGCATCCCGGCGGGCGCAATCCCGAACGTTATCCGGTCAACGCCAACGAAGCCGAAGGCCGGCGTTTGGCGCGCTTCATGGCGATCGGCCATACGCCGGGACGGATTGATATTCCGCTTGCGCCACGCAACCGGAGCTTCCCGTTTACGCTAGACTTGCGGCAATCCTGAAACACGGGAGCCGTATAGTCGCCGGCTCCCTTTTTTGATGCCGCATAGCCTACTCTCCATATATCCGAAGAATACCGACCGCTTTGACGAGATGCTCGCCGAAGGCGGCGCTCTGCGCTCGTCGTGGCAAACGTTTTTTGATCACCTGGTCGCGGCTACACCGGAGCAGATGCGTCACCGGCTTGATTATGTCCGGCGACGCATTCAGGAAAACGGTGTCACCTACAATGTTTACGCCGACCCCAAAGGCACCGACCGCCCTTGGGAACTCGATCCACTACCGCTGATCCTGTCCGCCAGCGAGTGGCACGAAGTATCCAGCGCCGTTACACAGCGCGCGCGCCTGCTCAACGCAGTGCTGGGCGATCTTTACGGCGAGCAGACCCTGCTCAGGGATGGCACCCTGCCGTCCGCGCTGGTCTATGGTCACAACGGGTTTCTTTGGCCGTGTCATGGCGTCAAACCGCCCGGCGATACCTGGCTGCATCTTTATGCCGCCGATCTTGCGCGCTCGCCGGATGGGCGCTGGTGGGTGATACGCGACCGCACACAGTCACCCTCGGGCGCGGGCTATGCACTGGAAAACCGGATCATCGTATCGCGTGTGTTCCCGGAGCAGTTCCGCGACATGGGTGTGCAACATCTGGCCTCGTTCTTCCGATCGGTGCGTGACAGCCTGTCGCATTGGGCGCCGCATAACGGCAAATCCGAGCGGGAGGGTGGAGATGCGCCGCTAATCGTCCTGCTGACTCCCGGTCCCTACAACGAGACCTATTTCGAGCACTCCTATCTGGCGCGCTACCTCGGCTTTCCTTTGGTCGAAGGGCAGGATCTCACGGTGCGTGGTGAGTGTGTCTATCTCAAAACACTGACCGGACTGTGCCGGGTGCACGCCATTCTGCGACGGCTGGACGATGATTTCTGCGATCCGCTCGAACTTCGCGGCGACTCGGCGCTGGGTATCCCAGGCCTGTTGCAGGTCGTACGTGCCGGCAAGGTGCTGGTTGCGAATGCGCTGGGTAGCGGTCTGCTCGAATCAGCGGCACTGCCTGGCTTCTTACCCGGTGCATGCGAAAAGTTGCTTGGCGAACCGTTGGCCATGCCGTCGGTCGGCACATGGTGGTGCGGTGAGTCGGCTGCCCTCGAGTTTACGATCCAGAATATCGACCGACTGGTCATCAAGGGTACGTTCCCGTCACAACGCATGGATCCGATCTTCGGCAATCAGCTCGACGGTCAGCAACGCGAAGATTTGATCGCCCGCCTGCGCGCCCGGCCGCTGGCCTACGTAGCGCAGGAACTGGTCAATTTTTCGCAGGCACCGGTGTGGGATTCGACCGATGACAAACACCTTCTGCCGCGCGGTGTGGCGCTGCGGGTTTATGTTGCGGCCACGCCTCAGGGATACATGGTCATGCCGGGGGGGTTGACGCGCGTTTCCGCCGCGGCCAATGCGCGCATGATATCGATGCAGCGTGGTGGATCGAGCAAGGACACCTGGGTGCTTACCGACGAGGAAGTCAACGCCTTTACCTTGCTGAAGAACGCGATCGGCGTAGCCGATTTGGTACGAAGCGGGAGCAATCTGTCTTCGCGCGTGGTTGAAAATCTTTTCTGGTTCGGCCGCTATTCCGAGCGTTGTGAGGATGTGGCACGCATTCTGCGCGTCGGACTTTCTCGTCTGGTCGACACAGGAACCGAAGCGATGCCGGCACTGCTGTCGACTTACGACCTTTGTCGTTCGCTCAAGCTGTTACCCGGAAGTGATGCTGAAGCCGACGGCAAGGGGAAACGCGAAAGGGCCGACCAAGAGGAGGTTCATCGACCTGAACTTGAATCGCAGATGCTTGCCGCCATCAGCGACGATGAGTGGCAAGACGGACTGGCCGGCAACATACGCCGCCTGCTGTGGGTTGGCTCGCAGGTACGCGAGCATTTTTCGCTCGACAACTGGCACGCGCTCAACCGTTTGCAGCACCATTTGCAGGTGTATAGCGAGTTCGGGCGTGAAATCGGTGACGCACTGGCTTTCCTTGATCAAATACTGCTCTCCTCCTCGTCGCTGGCCGGGTTCGCCATGGACAACATGACGCGCGACGATGGCTGGCGTTTCCTGTTCATCGGCCGTCGAATCGAACGACTGATTTTCCTGTCCAGTTCGATCAGTCAATTCCTGCGCCTGGAATCTACGCGAGCCAGGGGGGGTATCGAGTGGCTGCTCGAATTGACCGACAGCATCATCACCTACCGGTCGCGTTACATGACTCAACCCGAACTTTTACCCGCGCTCGATCTGATCGTTTTCAACGAGGACAATCCGCACGCGGTGTATTTCCAGTTGCTGGACCTGAAGCAGTATCTCAACCGGCTGTCCACCGAGCACGGTGATCCGGACGAAGACCTGCTTAACCAGGCAATGTCACGCCTGCGGGCTTTCGATCTGAGCAGCTTCGAGGGACAGGACTTCTCACAGTGCCGCAATTGCAATCCCTGTTTTGAACTGGCCGGTCTGCTCGATGAAATAGCCAATGCAGCCGCCAGCCTTTCGGACCGGATGGCCCTGCGCTATTTCGCGCATATCGGCGAAATCGGCCGGCAAACGTTGACGGCGTGACAGCTTCATGAATTCACTCCCCGCTCGCTATCATGTTATCCACGAAACGGGTTACAACTATGACAGCCCGGTTTCGCTGTCGCGTCAGCAACTGCATCTGACGCCTCGCGAGTGCCCGTGGCAACAGAGCATTACGCATCGGTTGCTTATCGAACCTGAACCGACCTTTTCGCATGCGCGCTTTGACCACTTCGGCAATCCGGTCAGCATGTTCGCCATCGAGGCACCGCATAGCAGTCTGGTCGTGCGCGCCGAAAGCGTTATCGAAGTGCAACCGCATCTTCCTGCCGACGGGTTGTCAGCGTCGCCGCCCTGGGAAAGCGTGCGTAACGCGCTGGTCTACGGTGCCGCACCGGTCTTGCTTGAGGCCAATCGCTATCGATTCGAATCCCCTTACGTTCGCGTCAAGCATGAATTTAACGACTTCGCCAGTCACTGCTTTACACCGAATCGTCCGCTGCTTGAGGCGGTCGGTGCGCTGATGAGCCATATCTATAATGAATTCGACTTTGATCCCAAAGCCACCACGGTCTCTACGCCGGTACTCAAATTATTGGAAGAGAGAAAAGGCGTTTGCCAGGATTTTGCCCACTTGATGCTGGCCTGCCTCCGTTCGCACGGGCTGGCTGCACGTTACGTCAGCGGCTATCTGCTCACGAAGCCGCCGCCTGGGAAACCGCGCATGGTTGGTGCCGACGCCTCGCATGCCTGGATATCAGTCTATTGCCCGAGCGCCGGTGGAGAGTTCTGGATAGATTTTGATCCGACCAATAACCTGATGCCCGATACAGAGCACATCACGCTGGCATGGGGGCGGGATTTCGGCGATGTGTCTCCGTTACGCGGCGTCATTCTGGGCGGCGATACGCAGGAGCCCGAGGTAGCCGTAACGGTCACCCCTTCCAGCGAAAGCTGAGCCCGACTTTTGGCGCATTTCAGGCGTACACAGGTCGCGTCAAATCCTCTCTGGTGGCGGTTCGACGCCGCGCGGGCGTTTATAGCGGTTGTAGCCCCACAGATACTGCTCAGGACACTGGCGGATCAGATGTTCGATCTCGTGGCTGATTTGCTGGGCGCGTTCCTCGGTTGTTCCCTGGATGGCTTGCGTCGGTTGTTGCAGATGAAAATGATAGCCGGCGCCGCCTGCCAGCCGCTCAGCCCAGACCATGATTGTCGTCGCGCCGCTTTCGGTCAGCCGCGCCGCCAGCGTCATCGTATACGCCGGCCGGCCGAAGAAGTTCAACCATCGCCCCTCGCCTGCCCGCGGTGCCTGATCGGGCAGCATACCGACCGTCTCGCCGCGTCGCAGCGCTTTCAGCAGAGCACGCACGCCGGCCAGATCGGCCGCCGCGATACGCAATTGCGCGCGTGCACGGCCACTCTCGATAAGCGTTTGCAGCCAGGCTTGCTTGGGTGGGCGATACAGCACGGTGATCGGCGCGCGCTCCGACAGGTACTGGGCGGTCACCTCGAAACAGCCCAGATGCGGCGTCAGATACACAATTCCCTTGCCGGTTTTCGTTGCCGCTGCGACCAGTTCCCAGCCACTCACCTTGACGACCAGGGCGGTCGCTTCTTCCAGCGGGCGCAGCCAGATTCTGGCTACTTCAAGCGATGCACGGCCAGCGTGCGCGATAGCTGCTGGCCGTACACGGCGCATTCCGTCTTCACCGAGCGCCAGTACCATGTTTTCGCGCAGATGGCGACGGTAGGTCGGCGACAGGAGCCAGGCCAGCCAGCCGAGCACAGCACCGAGTGCATGCAACCCCCCCAAGGGCAAACGACTAAGCAGACGAAAGAGAAGGATCACGGGTTAGCCCTGTTGGAAGGGGATTGTTGGGTTGTTTGATTGTTTGATTGTTGAAAGCGGGTTTGACCCGTGGCACACGAAAAACTACAATTCAGCGAACCGCCGAGTTAATCAGGACAACTTGCAGGGCGGGC
>NZ_FLQY01000203.1 GCF_900089945.1 Candidatus Propionivibrio aalborgensis
CATTGCGAATTTCGAGACAAGTACGACCCTGAGCAGGCCGAGAAACAGTTTAAGAAACGCGATCAGTAGTGTCCGGTTAAAACGCTCTTCGAATTCCTGAAACCAAGAACTGGAGCGGGATTTGAGGCGGGAGAAGGTGGTGTCGATTTGAACTGTGTCTGGCATATCGGGCAGTCTTCCGGGTTTGATTCCGGAGGCAGTTGCCATGAACACTGGCAAGACCTTGTTCGCCCAGCTCATGGACTTTCTGCCATGGACAACTTTCACCCGCCTTGTCCAGCAATATGGCGGCGACCGATACGTAAAGTCGCTGACCTGTGCCGAGCAGTTTCGCATCATGGCCTTTGCGCAACTGACCTACCGCGAGAGTCTGCGCGACATCGAGGTCTGTCTCTCGGCACAAGCGGCGAAGCTTTATCACATGGGGTTCCGGCAGGAGATCAGACGGGCAACACTTGCCGATGCCAACGAGAAGCGGGACTGGCGTATTCATGCCGAGTTCGCCCAACGATTGATTGCCCAAGCCAGAAAGCTCTATGTCGGCGACAGCTTGGCCTTCGAGTTGGAGAACACGGCGTATGCGCTGGACTCGACAACCATCGACTTGTCCTTGTCGCTGTTTCCGTGGGCGCCGTTCCGCACAACCAAGGCGGCGGTCAAGATGCATACGCTGCTCGACCTGCGCGGCAGCATCCCCAGCTTCATCCACATCTCGGACGGCAAGCTGCACGACGTTCATGCGCTCGATCTGCTGACCGCGGAAGCCGGCGCAATCTACGTCATGGATCGCGGCTATCTGGACTTCACGCGGCTGTACGCCGTAGATCAGGCCAACGCCTTCTTTGTAACTCGTGCCAAGTCGAACCTGGATGCACGGCGTATCTACTCGGCGAGAACCGATCGCAGCACCGGGATCATGTGCGATCAAACGATCGGGCTCAACGGCTACAAAACCAGCAGGGATTATCCGGCGCACCTGCGACGCGTCCGTTTCAAGGATCCGGAGTCCGGCAAGACGCTGGTGTTCCTGACGAACAACTTCACGTTGCCGGCAGCAACGATCTGCGCGCTCTACAAGAGCCGCTGGCAGGTCGAGTTGTTTTTCAAATGGATCAAGCAGCATCTTCGTATCAAGAAATTCTTCGGCACCTCAGAGAATGCAGTGAAGTCGCAAATCTGGATTGCCGTGTCGGTCTATGTCCTCGTTGCCATCGTGAAAAAGCGGCTGAACCTCGACGCTTCGCTCTACACTTTGCTACAGATTTTTTCGCTCACCCTGTTCGAGAAGATGCCCATCCAGCAAGTCTTTGCGGGAAGCGGCTACACTTCAGAGCACGCAGTCGACTGCAACCAATTGAATCTATTCGCGTTTTAACCGGACACTACTGAAACGCGATAGTGAATTTGGGCGGAAGTTATCAAGCTGGCGCGCTTATGTGTTGCGAGCAAGAAAGAACTGAGAAGACCAATTTCGGGCACCTTATGCAAGATTATATCAATGAGCGCTGGCAACCCATTCTGGCGTATAACGGCCT
>NZ_FLQY01000204.1 GCF_900089945.1 Candidatus Propionivibrio aalborgensis
CAGAACCTGATGCGGATCACCGTGAAATTCGAGGATGTGCGGCATCACGACAAGATCGATGCTGTTCGCGGCGAAGGGTAATTCGCGCAGATCGCAAAGTACGTCAACCTGGCCTGATTCGCCGGCAATCTGGCGCAGCGGGATGCGGTTCTGTGCGAGCAGATCGAATTGTGGCAGCCCGAGCTGCAGCGCGTTGTAACCGAACACATCAGCGACCAGCGCGTCAATTCTGGGTTGCTCCCAGGACATGATGTAGCGTCCTTGTGGCGTGTGCAGCCAAGCATTGATCCCGGGAATTGACATTTTCCGCAGTTCTTCCACAATCAGACCATGTTTGACGTCATCAGGATTCCGGCTTTCAAGGATAACTACATCTGGCTGTTGCGCAAGGGTGCTGCGGCTGCGGTGGTTGATCCCGGCGATGCCCGACCCGTTCTCGAGGTGCTTGAACGGGAGAGCCTGACGCTGGCTTCCATTCTGGTTACACATCACCACGCGGATCACCAGGGCGGGGTAGCCGGTTTGCTGGCACGTCACCCCGCCGAAGTATTTGGTCCGGCGTCGGAGTCTATCACAGGCATCACGAGGCCATTAAGTGGCGGTGAGACGATCCGCCTGCCCGCTCTGGGCGTCGAGTTTCGAGTTCTCGCCGTTCCGGGCCATACGCTCGGGCACCTCGCGTATCATGGTTCCGGCTGTTTGTTCTGCGGCGATACGATGTTCGGCGCGGGCTGTGGACGCCTGTTTGAAGGTACACCGGCACAGATGTACGATTCATTGATGCGACTGGCGTCGATGCCCGATCAGACGGCCGTGTATTGCGCCCACGAGTACACGGAGTCCAATTTGCGGTTTGCGCAGACCGTCGAGCCCGGCAACGGCCAACTGCGGCAACGGGTCGACGAGGTCGGGGCGGCGCGCGCGGACGGGCGGGCAACCGTACCCTCGACTATCGCGCTTGAGAAAGCGACAAATCCTTTCTTACGTTGTGGAGAGCCCGAGATCGTTGCCTCAGTCCAGCGCAAAGAACCCGACGTGCGAAGTTCAGTGGAAGTATTTGCAGTGCTGCGTGAGTGGAAGAATCGCTTCTGAGGAACTGCGCATGCGGCTGATGGTGCCGCAGCTGAGTGCCCGGCTGATCTCTTGTGCCTTATTCAGCAGAGCACGTATTCAAGCGCGTTCAGTCTTCTTGAGGATCAAGCGATGTGGTTCGGAAAACGCGATTTCGACCAGATTTCTTAGCCTTGTACATCGCCGTATCGGCAGCGCCAACAATTTTCAGTGGGTCCGTCTCGGGCATGGCCACGGCTGAAGCAACACCAAAGCTCGCTGTGACTTTCCCAAACGGTGTGTCGGGGTGGGAAATATTCAATTGGCAGATTGACTGTCGCATTTGCGCAGCAATAAACGAGGCGCCCTCAAGAGTTGTTCCCGGCAGAACGGCAATGAACTCCTCTCCGCCGTAGCGGGCGAGGACGTCGCCGCCACGATCCAGTGAGTCAGCCAAAGCGTTGGCAACTTGACGCAGGCATTCGTCACCCTTCTGGTGGCCAAAGGTGTCATTGAAGTTCTTGAAAAAATCGATATCGCACATGAGAATCGACAATTCCTCGCCCTGACGCATCGCGCGTCGCCATTCTCTAGCCAGTACTTCGTCAAAATGACGGCGATTGGGAATGCCGGTCAGGCCATCGAGCGAGGTCAGTCGCTTCAGCTCCTGATTGGCCGAATCGAGTTTGCGGGTAAGTACAAGCAGCGATTGGCGCATCTGGATGATGCGCTGCATGGCGCGAATCTTGGCCGCCAGGACAACTTCGCTGATCGGCTTGAGGAGATAGTCGTCGCCGCCCGCAGCGATACCCATTTCGATGTCCTTGTCCTTATTCATGGAACTCAGGAAGATAATCGGCGTCCATTCACCCGGAGGCTCCAGAAGACGAATCTGACGAGCTACTTCATAGCCATCGAGGTCGGGGAGGATGATGTCAAGCAGTATCAGATCCGGATGTTCGCTCAGAAAGAGGTCAATGCCCGTCGCGCCGTTCTCGGCCGGAATGGTTGAAATGCCTATTTTCTCGATGTAACTGCAAAGAAGTTTCAGACTGCTTGTGCTGTCTTCAATGACGAGGGTCTTCATGCTTGTCCCGAAAGAGAATTGTTAGATCATGCGCTATTCTAGCCCGGTTGGCACAATAGTGGTTTCGGCTGAGCCGGCCGGGTTCTGTTGCCGGTCCGAAAGCGCGGTGTTCGTGATAAATTCAGCTTTCCGGCAAGAAATTCACGGCTGTTCATCATGATCAACAATCACGTCACTTCGAAACTTCAGACCGTTCTTCATTCGCAGAGGACGAAGAAGATTGCTTTGCGATGTTTGATCGCGGTCGTCATTTACGGAGTGCTTGGTTTCTTTGTCTTGCCCCCGCTGATCAAGCCTGTGCTAGTTGAGAAACTGGGCCAGGCCTCGCATCGGCCGGTAGCCATTGAAAGCCTGAGCATCAATCCTTTTGCTCTGTCCGT
>NZ_FLQY01000205.1 GCF_900089945.1 Candidatus Propionivibrio aalborgensis
CGGGAGGGCGCCGAGATCTTTGCCGGTTTCGATAGCCTGTATCTGAACCTTGAGTCCAGTTCCTTGTTCCGGGGTGGTCCGGTACTAAGCGAGATTCGTCTGGCGAAACCCAAGCTCAGGGTCGTGCGCTTGACGGACAAGCAATACAACTTCTCCGACCTGTTTGACGAGTTCATGGCCAAGCCGAAGAGCGACGGTCCGACACCGCCTTTTTCTCTCAACAACATTCAGATTACGGATGGCGCAGTCGAATTCGACGATCGCCCGGTGGACGAAAAGCATGTTGTCAGTGACATCAATCTGAGCTTGCCCTTCATTTCAAGCATGGCGTATGCGACTGACAGTGTTGTAGAGCCGTCGTTTTCGGCGAGTGTCAATGGGGCGCCGCTGGCGATCAATGGCAAGAGCAAGCCGTTCGCCCATTCGCTGGAAACCGAGCTGGCGCTTGATCTT
>NZ_FLQY01000206.1 GCF_900089945.1 Candidatus Propionivibrio aalborgensis
AAAGAGGTCATGCGCATGGCTGCGGTCATGCAGAGCCTTGGCGTTGGCAAGGGCGACCGCGTTCTGATCTACATGCCGATGATCGCCGAAGCCACGTTCGCCATGCTGGCCTGCACGCGCATTGGCGCCATTCACTCGGTGGTGTTCGGCGGCTTCGCCTCCGGATCGCTGGCTACGCGAATTGATGACGCGACGCCGAAGCTGATCGTTTCCTCGGATGCCGGCATGCGTGCTGGCAAGGCGGTTCCGTACAAGAACCTCCTCGATGAAGCCATTTCCCTGGCTCAACACAAGCCGGCCAAGGTATTGATGGTTGATCGTGGCATCGACAAGGGGTTCAACAAGGTCGAAGGTCGCGACGTCGACTACGCGACCTTGCGTGCGAAGTTCATGGATGCCGAAGTTCCGATCACCTGGCTGGAATCTTCCGAACCTTCCTACATTCTCTATACGTCCGGCACAACCGGCAAGCCGAAGGGTGTGCAGCGCGATACGGGAGGTTATGCCGTTGCGCTGGCCTCTTCGATCAAGAACATCTATTGCGGCGAGGAAGGCGAGACTTATTTCTCAACCTCTGATATCGGTTGGGTCGTTGGTCACTCCTACATCGTTTACGGCCCGCTGATTGCCGGCATGTGCACCATCATGTACGAGGGAACACCGTTGCGTCCCGATCCCGGTATCTGGTGGCAGATCGTCGAGAAGTACAAGGTCAACGTCATGTTCTCGGCGCCGACGGCGGCTCGCGTCCTGAAGAAGCACGACAGCTCGTACATGCACAAATACGATCTGTCGTCCCTGAAGCACTTGTTCCTCGCGGGTGAGCCGCTTGATCAACCGACACACGAGTGGATCATGGGCGAACTCGGCTTGCCGGTGATCGACAACTACTGGCAAACCGAGACCGGCTGGCCGATACTCTCGGCGATGCCGGGTGTCGAGAAAACCGAGATCCGTTTCGGTACGCCCAGCTTTCCGGTTTACGGTTACGACCTCAGGATCTTCCGCGAGGACGGCACCATCTGCGATCCGGATGAAAAGGGGATTGTCGCCATCGTGCCACCGCTGCCACCCGGTTGTCTCTCGACGGTCTGGGGCGACGATGACCGCTTCGTTTCGACCTACTTCACGCTGTTCAAGGAGCCGCAGGTTTACTCCTCGTTCGACTGGGGCATCAAGGACAAAGACGGTTATCACTACATTCTTGGCCGTACCGACGATGTCATCAACGTGGCGGGACATCGTCTCGGAACGCGCGAGATCGAAGAGGCGATCCAGGCTCATCCCGCTATCGCCGAAGTGGCTGTAGTCGGTGTCGCTGACAAGCTGAAGGGCCAGATGCCGATGGCCTTCGCGGTGGTCAAGGATGCAGCATCGATAGCAACTCCGGAGCTTCGCACGGCGCTTGAGAAGGCGGTATTTAAAGTAGTGGACGACAACCTCGGTGCCATTGCCCGCCCGAGTCGTGTGCACTTCTTGAGCGTGCTGCCCAAAACACGGTCGGGCAAGCTGCTGCGTCGTTCCATTCAGGCGTTGGCGGAAGGGCGTGATCCAGGCGATCTGACGACGATTGAAGATCCGGCAGCGCTCGAACAGCTCCAACAGGCGCTGGGTAACAAAGCTGCTTGATGCACAGCGGATGACGTGAAATTTCGCGTTATCCCGACCAGCCGGTCTGACTGACTCCAGTCTGATCGGCTGGTCGGGGCTCTGTATTGGCCGGGATACAAATCGTATGGATGTTTAAACCGTAGATCGGCTATAATGTCCGGTTTTCCACCTTGCTCCACCTTTCGCATGAAGGGGGGCTTTAACCATAGGGAGTGTTCATGCGTCATTATGAAATAGTTTTTATCGTCCATCCGGACCAGAGTGAACAGGTTCCGGCGATGGTCGAGCGTTACAAGGCTCTTGTAGCCACCCATGGAGGGCAAATGCACCGTCTCGAAGATTGGGGGCGCCGTCAGCTTGCTTACCCGATTCAGAAGCTGCATAAGGCTCACTATGTTCTGATGAACATTGAGTGCAATGGTGAAGCGCTCGCTGAACTGGAGCATGGCTTCAAGTTCAACGATGCCGTACTTCGTCACCTTACCATCAAGATGAAGAAGGCCGTAACCACGCCATCACCGATGATGAAGGAAGAGAAATCCAAGTCGATGATGGAAACTCGGGAAGACGTTGCAGATGACGCCAGCACCGAAACCGAGTCGCTTGCCTGAATGTTGAGGCTCAGCTGAACCGCGTTGAACTCACCGGAATATTGATCGAGCGCAAGGCGCTACGCTTTACTCCAGCCGCGGTCCCGGTCACGGAATGCGTGATCAGACACCAGTCAGATCAGTTCGAAGCGGGATGTCCAAGGCGTGTTGAGTGCGAAATCCGGGCTATTGGTCTGGGTGAGGCGGCCAGATGGCTACAGGCAGCGACACCGGGAGTAACGGTTCAATTGACGGGCTTTCTCGCTGCCAGGAGCCAAAACAGCAAACAGCTGAGATTGCACGTAACCATGATCGAATTTGTAGAAGGAAATCAAAATGGGTAGATTCTTCAAGAAGAAGGATGACAAGAACGTCAAGAAACGTGGCAGTGGCCTGTTCAAGCGCCGCAAATTCTGCCGCTTCAGTCTCGAAAAGATGGATGGAATCGACTACAAGGATGTCGATCTGTTCAAGGAGTATATCGCTGAGAATGCCAAGATCATGCCGGCTCGTCTGACCGGTACCAAGGCGGGTTACCAGCGGTTGCTGTCGGTGGCGATCAAGCGCGCACGCTTTCTGGCCTTATTGCCTTATACCGACAATCACCAATAATCGAGGAAAAGACGATGCAAATAATTCTGATGGAGAAGGTCGTCAATCTCGGAAACCTCGGCGATCTGGTCAATGTCAAGCATGGCTATGCCCGTAATTTCCTGATTCCGCAAGGCAAAGCCAAGCGAGCCACCCCGCTGGCGATGAAGGAATTCGAAGGCAGGCGTGCCGAGCTTGAAAAGATCGCGGCGGAAAAACTCGCGGCCGCCCAGGCATTTGCCGAAAAGCTGGAAGGGGTCTTGGTCTCTGTTGCACGCAAGGCTGGCGTTGACGGCCGCTTGTTTGGCTCCGTGGGTAATCATGACATTGCAGACGGACTCAAGGCGCTTGGTTTCGATGTTGAGAAGTCTGATATTCGCATGCCGATGGGTCCGCTCAAGACGGTAGGCGAGTCCTCGTTGGAAATCTCGTTGCACACCGACGTGTTGGCAAGCATCAAGGTTGCCGTGGTTGTCGAGCAGTAACGGAAGCAAGCGGCCCGGTTCTCGTCCGCTGAAAAGCCTTGCCCTGGTGCAAGGCTTTTTTTATTTCAGTGCATCGTGGTATGCGTTGTCCGGAGTAAACTCACCTTCCTGCCTGTCTCGCTTTCCGTACCGGAACTTTTATGGCCAAGCCGTCCAATTCAGCTCATTCACTGAACTCACCGATCGACCCGGCGATTGCGCATTTGCGCGTTCCCCCTCACTCGATTGAGGCCGAGCAATCGGTGCTTGGTGGATTGTTGCTCGATAACGCGGCGTTCGACAAGATTGCCGACCTGGTCGGCGAGAGCGATTTCTATCGCGATGAACACAAGCGCATCTACCGTCAAATCCGCAAGCTGCTGGAACGCAACAAACCGGTCGACGTGGTTACAGTAGCAGAGAGTCTTGATCTGTCCGGAGAGGGTGGCGAGACCGGTGGCTTGGCTTATCTCGGTGAACTGGCAGCCAATACGCCGTCGGCGGCGAATATCCGGCGCTACGCAGAAATTGTTCGCGAACGGGCGGTTCTACGCCAGTTGGTCACGGCTGGCGACGAGATTGCCGGAAGTGCGCTCAACCCGCTCGGCCGCGATCCGAAGCAACTGCTTGACGAGGCCGAAGCCAGGGTGTTTGCCATCGCCGAGGGTGGCTTCCGCCATCAGACCGGTTTCCAGCACATCAACCCGCTGCTGACGCAGGTGGTCGAACGCATTCAGGAACTCCACGATCGTGACAATCCATCGGATATCACCGGGGTGCCGACCGGCTACCACGATCTTGATTCGAAGACCTCGGGTCTGCAGCCCGGCGATCTCTTGATCATCGCCGGTCGTCCGTCAATGGGCAAGACCTCGCTCGCGCTGAATATGGCCGAATACGTGGCCATTGAAGTCGGTTTGCCCGTTGCCGTCTTCTCAATGGAGATGGGCGGTACGCAGTTGGCCATGCGCATGCTTTCCTCCGTCGGCCGGCTTGATGCACATCGCGTACGCACCGGCCGCCTCAATGACGACGAGTGGTCGCGCCTGTCTTTTGCGTTGGGCAAGATGCACGAGGCGCCGCTCTACATCGACGAGACGCCGGCGCTCAACCCGATCGACCTGCGTGCGCGTGCACGCAGGCTGCATCGGCAATGCGGCAAACTCGGCATGATCGTAATCGACTACCTGCAACTGATGTCAGTCTCCGGACAGGGTGAAAACAGGGCGACCGAGATCTCGGAAATTTCGCGCTCGCTGAAGAGTCTGGCCAAGGAGCTTAATGTTCCGGTGGTCGCATTGTCGCAACTCAACCGCTCGCTGGAGCAGCGCCCTAACAAGCGTCCCGTGATGTCCGACCTGCGCGAATCGGGTGCCATCGAGCAGGACGCCGACGTGATCATGTTCATCTACCGCGACGAAGTCTACAATCCCGACACGCCGGACAAGGGCAGCGCCGAAATCATCATCGGTAAGCAGCGGAATGGCCCGATCGGCATGACGCGCCTGACCTTTGTCGGAGAGTACACACGCTTCGAGAACTTTGCCAGTCCAGGCTCGTACTGACGCTTGATTCTGTTTCTCATGGTCGAAGTTCCTGTACCCACGCTTGCACATTGAAGTCTGGATACTCAATAAGGGATTACCGAAACGGAAAAATCAGCGGTACGACCAGCAAGGTCAGCGCCATGGCCAGGAGCTGCAGAGGGACACCCATTTTCACGAAGTCATTGAATCGGTAGCCTCCAGGTCCAAGAACGAGAGTGTTTACCGGTGAGGCCATGGGGGTGGAGAAAGCCGTTGACGCCGCGAGCGCCACGGCCATCAGGAAGGGGTAGGGAGAGAGTTCCATACTCGTCGCCGCACCCAGCGCAATGGGTGCCACCAGGACTGCCGTCGCAGTGTTGGAAATGAACTGACTGAAAACCGACGTCAGCACAAACAGACCGGCCATCAACGCTATCGGCCCCAGCGTTCCCAGGCTCTCTACCAGGCCGGTGACAATGAGCTCCAGCGCGCCCGTCTTGTTGAGTGCGGTGGCCATCGGCAGCATGCCCGCGATGAGAATGATGCTTTGCCAGTTGATCGACTTGTACGCTTCTTCCATGGTGACGCATCGTGCAAGGACCATGGCCAGGCCTGCCAGGAGTACGGCCGTAACCGACGGCAAGATGTCGAATGTCATCAGGCCCAGCATTCCGGCGACGATAGCCAGTGCCCAGGGCGCGCGTTCCCGGTAAGGTGCCACCTCGTCCATCTCACGAGGAATGGTCAGAACCGAGAAGTCGGTTTGCTCCGCCTGGAGGAGATCGATGTGCCGCCAACCGCCGCCAACCAGAAGCGAATCGCCAAAATCCAGGCGTGTAGCGAGAAAATCACCTCTCATGGGTTGGCCCATGCGCAGAATACCCAGCACCGACAGGCCGTAACGTTCGCGGAAATGGGCATTTTTGATGGTCTGGCCGACAAGCCGGGAACGCGGGGTCAGCAAGACTTCTGCCAAGCCGAGTTCCTGAGCAACAATCTGTTTTTGCTGCGCCTCGAAGGTCAGGCGCCGCATTCCTGCCAACGTATGCAGTAACTCGGCCACCCGTTGCTCTGTCCCTGCCAGATAAATGATGTCGCCGGCCCTGTACTCGGTCTGGATAAGTGCTGGCATAACCACCGGCTTACCTCGCGATTGTCGCTCCAGGCCGATTACGATGACGTCAAACCGGGTTCGCAGTTGTACCTGTCCCAGGGTTTGCCCGACCAGAGGGGAATCGGACTCGATGCACAGCCGGAATAGCTGGTCTTTGACCCCGTAGGCGCTGATCAGATCTTCTAGCGAGAGGCGGTCCTGGGCATTGCCCTTCGGACCGCCATCCTTTGGTAGCAGTAAGCGCCCGATCAGAACGATGAAAACGATCGTGGCGACGAGAATGAGCAAGCCGACCGGTGTGAAGCTGAAGAAGTTAAAGGGCGTCATGCCCTCCC
>NZ_FLQY01000207.1 GCF_900089945.1 Candidatus Propionivibrio aalborgensis
ATCTGATTGTGCGTAGAATACGCCGCTCTAGGGAGGCGATTCACTGTTCAGTCCATAACGAGTGGAGCACTGGGCAACTTCCGAAAACCCATGAAACGGAGAGAATATGTTTGAAGTGCGTATTCATGGCCGTGGCGGCCAAGGAGTGGTAACTGCGGCGGAGATGCTGTCGATTGCCGCGTTTGAGGAAGGGCGTCACGCTCAGGCTTTTCCGAGCTTTGGTTCTGAAAGAACCGGCGCCCCCGTCGTAGCGTTCTGTCGGATTGCCGATCAGGAAATCCGCTTGCGCGAACCCATTATGTATCCGGACGCGCTGATCATTCAGGATCCGACGCTGTTGTTTCAGGTCGATGTATTTTCCGGCCTGAAGAAAGACGGCTTCATTCTGATCAATACCAAGAGCAGTTTTGAAGAGCTTGGTTTGAGTGATTACGTTCGCGATTGGCCGGCTGAGCGTTTGTGTACCCTGGCCGCGACCGATCTGGGGCTCAAGCATGTCGGACGCCCGATGCCGAATGTTCCGCTGTTGGCGGGTTTTGCCGCGCTTTCCGGCACCACCAAGCTTGACTCAGTGTTCAAGGCGATCAACGCCAAGTTTTCCGGCAAGGTGGCACAAGGCAATATCGCCGGTGCGACCGAAGCTTTCGAGCTTGTCCGTGCCAGAATTGAAAGCGCACGTAAGGAGGCTGCCCATGCTTAAGCAGACTGAAGGTTCACATGCCGTAGCCGAGGCAGTCGCCCTGTGCCGGCCCGAAGTAATCTGCGCCTATCCGATCTCGCCGCAAACGCACATCGTCGAAGGCGTTGGCGAAATGGTGAAATCCGGTGAATTGACTGATTGTGAGTTCCTTAACGTCGAATCCGAATTCGCCGCCATGAGCGTCGCCATCGGCTCGTCAGCCGCCGGCGCGCGCACCTACACGGCGACCGCCTCGCAAGGCTTGCTGTTCATGGTCGAGGCCGTATTCAACGCGTCCGGCTTGGGTTTGCCGATTGTGATGACGGTGGCCAACCGTGCGATTGGCGCACCGATCAATATCTGGAACGATCATTCCGACTCGCTCTCGCAACGCGACTGCGGCTGGATACAACTCTTTGCCGAGACCAACCAGGAGGCGCTCGACCTGCATATCCAGGCCTTCAAGCTGGCCGAAGAGGTTTCGCTCCCGGTGATGGTGTGTATGGACGGCTTCATCCTCACCCATGCCTACGAACGCGTTGACATGCCGACACAGGCGCAGGTGGATGCCTACCTGCCGCCCTATGAGCCGCGACAGGTGCTCGATCCAGCCGAACCGGTTTCGATCGGCGCCATGGTCGGGCCGGAAGCCTTCATGGAAGTTCGCTATCTGGCGCATGCCAAACAGATGCAGGCGCTCGAGCTCATCCCTCAACTGGCCGAGGAGTTCAAGAAAGGATTTGGTCGCGAATCCGGCGGTTTGATCCGCAGCTACTCCACCGACGATGCCGAGACGATCGTCGTGGCCATGGGTTCGATTCTGGGTACGATCAAGGATGTGGTCGATGAAATGCGCAGTGCCGGGGAGAAAATCGGCGTGCTGGGAATAACCTCCTATCGCCCCTTCCCGATCGATGCCGTACGTGAGGCCTTGAAAAATGCCAAACGCGTTGTGGTGCTAGAAAAGAGCCTTGCCGTGGGCCTTGGCGGCATTCTTGCCTCCGACATTCGCAAGTCGCTGCGCAAGCTGCCGATCGATGTCTTTACCGTAATTGCCGGCTTGGGCGGACGCGCCATCACGAAGAAATCCCTGCATGGGGTATTCGAGAAGGTGGCGAAGGAAGAAGTCGAATCGGTAACATTTCTTGATCTTGACTGGGGCGTGGTCAACCGGCAACTTGAACGCGAGCGTCAGACGCGGCGTTCAGGTCCGGCCGCAGAAAGTATGCTGCGCGACATTGGTACTGTCGCCTCGAAGATCGCCTAAAGGAGGCCAACCATGTCATTGCAACCTGTCAAGTTTTACCAGACCGGCACCTTCACCGTCGGCAATCGTCTGCTGGCTCCTGAAGAGCGTAGCGTTCAAGCCAACATGGAGCGCACCAACTCGCTTAACTCCGGGCATCGCGCCTGCCAGGGCTGCGGCGAGGCTCTCGGAGCGCGTTACGCTATCGACTCGGCGATGATCGCCAGCAACAACCAGTTGATTGCGGCCAACGCCACCGGTTGCCTCGAAGTGTTCTCTACGCCCTACCCGGAAACTTCATGGCAGATTCCATGGATTCACTCGCTATTTGGAAATACGGCTGCGGTTGCCACTGGTATCGCTGCGGCGATCAAGGTGAAACAGGCCAAGGGCCGGAGCGGCGATGTCCGCGTTGTTGCGCAAGGCGGTGACGGGGGAACTACCGATATCGGTTTCGGTTGTCTCTCTGGCATGTTCGAGCGCAACGACGATGTGCTGTATATCTGCTACGACAATGGCGGTTACATGAACACCGGTGTTCAGCGCAGTTCGGCCACTCCGCCCTCCGCGCGTACGGCAACGACCATGCCGGTCGGCCCGGAGCCTGGAAACGTCTTCGGTCAGGGCAAGTTTGTACCTGCCATCGCCATGGCGCACGAGATTCCCTACGTCGCGACGGCCACAGTTGCTGACTTGCGTGATCTCGAATACAAAGTCAAGAAAGCCATGAGCTTCCGTGGTGCGCGCTATATTCAGATTCTCGTGCCTTGTCCGCTCGGTTGGGGTGCAGCGTCTCAGGACACCATCCGCTTGTCCCGTCTGGCCAAAGAGAGCGGGACGTTTCCGGTGTTCGAAGCCGAGTACGGCGAACTCACCGGTTCATCGAAGATTCGTCGGCGGGTGCCCGTCGAGGAATACCTGAAACCACAGAAGCGTTTTGCCCACCTTTTTGGCAAAACGCCAGCCGTTGACACCATTGCCCGTTTGCAGGCAATGGCAGACAAGAATATTCGCAGATACGAATTGCTCGACAAGGAGGCACACTGATGGACAAGCCGTTTGCAATTACACTGGACCCCGGCTCGTCGCTTGCCAACCACACGGGTTCGTGGCGTACCGAACGTCCGGTCTATGTCGACCGGCTACCGCCCTGCAACAACCAATGTCCGGCCGGTGAAGACATACAGGGCTGGTTGTTCCACGCCGAATCCGGCAACTACGAAAAAGCCTGGCAGCATCTGACGAAGGACAATCCTTTTCCGGCGATTATGGGCCGCGTTTGCTACCACAGTTGCGAGAGCGTCTGTAACCGCGCGAAGATCGACTCGGCGGTCGGCATTAACTCGGTGGAGCGCTTTCTCGGCGACGAGGCGATCAAGCGCAAGTGGAAGCTGTCACAGACTGCCGCCGAAACCGGAAAGCATGTTCTGATCGTCGGAGCGGGGCCTTCTGGGATGTCGGCGGCCTATCATCTGCGTCGCTTCGGCCACCGCGTTACCGTTTACGATGCCGGACCATTCATGGGCGGGATGATGCGCTTCGGTATCCCCAAGTACCGTTTGCCACGCGATGTTCTCGATGCCGAGATGCAGCGTGTCGTCGATCTGGGCGTCGAGGTGAAGCTGAACTCCAAAGTAGATAACCTTCTTGAAACGATGGAATCGGGCAAGTTCGACGCGGCCTTCCTGGCTGTCGGGGCACATATTGGCAAACGCGCCTTTATCCCGGCGGGTGCCGTCTCGAAGATTGTCGACGCGATTTCTGTGTTGCGCAGCATGGAAAACGAAGAAAAGCCAATGCTCGGTCGTCGTGTCATCGTCTATGGTGGCGGCAATACGGCAATCGACGTGGCGAGAACGGCCAAACGCATGGGTGCCGAGCCGATCATCGTTTATCGCCGTAACCGTGAAAAGGCACCGGCGCATGATTTCGAGATCGAGGAAGCGATGCAGGAAGGCGTGATGATCAAGTGGCTGTCGACTATCAAGGAGGCAGGCGACGCGAACATCACCATCGAAAAAATGGAACTCGACGACACCGGCTTTCCTCAACCGACCGGAGAGTTTGAAACGCTGGAGGCCGATTCGGTTGTGTTGGCACTCGGTCAGGATGTGGATCTTGGCTTGCTTGACGGTGTACCGGGTCTGGTCGTGGCCGACGGTGTCGTCACTGTCGATCCCAACATGATGACTGGCCATGCAGGCATCTTCGCCGGTGGCGACATGGTTCCTGCCGATCGCAACATCACCATTGCCGTCGGGCATGGCAAGAAGGCGGCGCGCAACATCGACGCCTGGCTTCGGGGAACCAGCTACATCGCTCCTCCCAAGCACGCGGTGGCCAACTTCGAAAGCCTCAATACCTGGTACTACGCGGATGCGCCGAAGACCGTGCGGCCGATGCTCGACATCATCCGTCGTCGATCGACCTTCGAAGAAGTGCAGGGTGGTCTGGATGAGAGCACGGCATTGTTCGAGGCGCGTCGCTGTCTTTCCTGCGGCAACTGTTTCGAGTGCGACAACTGTTACGGCGTCTGTCCGGATAATGCAGTCATCAAGCTCGGCCCCGGCAATCGCTTCAAGTTCAATCTTGACTATTGCAAAGGTTGTGGCATGTGCGTGGCCGAGTGTCCTTGCGGCGCCATTACCATGGAGCCAGAGAACATCTGACAGCGTGTTTCAGTAGATATTTGATGTGGCAAACGGGGCGGCTCGACCGCCCCGTTTCTTTTCGTTCCTGCAGGATGCACGCCGACGACGAACACGCGCTCAGTCTGTGTGGACCGTTCTGAGGAGTTCGCCGACAACGCCCTCAAGCACCTTCTGCTGCTGCGGATTGATCAGATCGCCCTTCTCATCAAAGGCTTTGTGCGCCAGCGGCAATGACATCTGCCCTGGCGTCACGAGAACGCCGATGCCGCTGAGCAGGATACGCAAGGCGGGCAATCCGCGAATTCCGCCCAGTGCGCCGGGTGAAGCGGCGATGATCGCGGCAACCTTGCCGGGGAATGGAGAAGGCACGCCTTCCTGTGGGCGCGTTGCCCAGTCGATCGAATTTTTGAGGAGCGGTGTAAAGAAACCATTGTATTCCGGCGAGGCAACAAGCAGTGCGTGATGCTCGCGAATCGCCTGTTTCAGGTGGAGGCACCCTTCGGGCAGGCCGGAGGCGGCTTCGAGATCACCATCATATAGCGGCAGCGCCAGTGTGCGCAGATCGAGCACATTCACTTCGGCACCTTGTCTGCGG
>NZ_FLQY01000208.1 GCF_900089945.1 Candidatus Propionivibrio aalborgensis
CTAGTTGCGTTCCAAGCGGGCTTGGCCATCGCCGAAAAATTGGCTTGTCTCGATCCCTCCAATGCGGAGTGGCAGCGTGATCTGTCGCTAAGCCAAGACAAGATCGGCGATGTGCTGGTGGCCCAGAACGACCTACCGGGGGCCTTGGCGTCTTTCCGCAAGTGTCTGAACATACGTAAAAACCTAACCGCCCGCGATCCAGAAAATGCTCGATGGCAATTGGATGAAGCCCTTTGTTGCGCCAAGCTGGGCGTTTTTGTCGAACTGGGAAAAAGCGAGCGGCTTGCCTATCTGCAACGAGGCCAGCGCATATTTCTGGCCCTCCGGGACGCACACCGTCTGTTGCTCAATCAGGACTTCACAAGTTGGTTCGAAACCGCAGTGAAGGCATTGGGCGAAGAAGTGACAGAACGCTGAGCCGGCCGCGATATTGAAATCCAATTCTGCGTGTTGTGGCCGAGTTACGCTGATTCAGCAGCTATTTTGGTTGCGACGGCGACTCAAACCCAGCCCGGCCAGCGCGATGCCAAAAAGGGCAATACTCATCGGCTCCGGCACAGTAGCCTGAGGCGGGTCGGCCAAAACCAGGTCGTTGCCACACTGCATCGTCCACTGCACGTCAAAGGGCAAACTCCAATCACCTCCGAACAAGCTGATATCAATCGCAGCCTCGTAGGCATAGTGCGTGTCGCCTGTGTAGGCGCCATAGCCGGTAAATGCTCCGCTGATGGCGAGCGTGCCGCCGGTACCAAGCTTCTGGCCATGACCGTCCTTGATCGAAACGGCGTTTCTACCGTCTGTATAGGGCGTCCCCTGACCGGTGAAAAGACCAAACTTGAGATCACTCTCGCCAGCAATCTTGAAAAGCTTGCCGATGTCGACACCCGTCGTCTTGATGCCATATTCGAACGTTCCGTCACGGCCAAAATCAATCAGGAAATCCCCAGGCGCATACGAACTTGAACCACTATTCACCATCGCTGGATTGTGGCCGGTGATCAGCGCCAGATAGAGCTTGCTACTGTCGTAATCGACATAGAGCGCTTCGGCATCGTAGGCCTGACCGCCCCATCCAGGATTGACATACTGGGAGAGATTCCCGGTCGAATCGGTATCGACCGTATGACCCTTGATCGCGTTGCCGGTGGTGAAGTTGGTTTGCACACCCCAATCCGTCAGATTGCCATCAATAGTGTAGGCCGAGGCGGGCAAGGCGACCAGGGCAGCGAGGGTTGCGGCAAACGTACGAATAAGCATGATTTGAAGACTCCAGTTGTATGTAGCGTTGTAACTGCAATATGCATGCCATACGCCGTTTCATTGAGTCCGACCCTGGTTCCTTTCTGCACATGTAAATTTCCCCGACACGAGCGAATTCGGCAAAAAGCGTGACATAGTTCCGCATGCCGATTGACGCCCGTGAACTAATTCACGGAATTGATTGAAAAACCCTCGATTTCCATTAGGCTATTACGAATAGAACGATTCATCGGTATCGATTTTGTGTAAAAAAATCCGACACTTGGCTTCATCCAACGGGGTAGCAACGCCTTGGCCGTCTGGTCAGGCGCATTCCGACGGACGTGGTAGACGTGAGCCCATGGCAACCGGATTTCACGGAACTCAATAAGCACTGCCCTAGTCTGCTTCATACAAGGTTGCACTCCGGAATGCCGAAAGGAAAAACAGAGTGAAGTGAAGGGTGAATTCAAAACGATCAACAAAGCCCCATGACGGCCAGCCAGCCCATACAACTCACATGACATACGTTCACTGAGGTAAGCCACCATGCCTATCGACAATACCACTCACGACCAGCTCGAACGCAGTCTGCAAGAAATCGACTGGGCCGCCTTGCGCCGGCCCGGCTATCTTCCGTCACCTGCCGCCTGGGAAGACCAGGTGCTCTACTTTCTGATGCTCGATCGCTTTTCCGACGGACGGGAGCAAGGCTTCCGTGACATCCATGGCAATATCATCGTCACCGGCAGTACCCCCCCGTTCAGCTTTTTCGATGATGCTTACAAAGCGGATCGTTCCAGCTGGGCAGATACCGGCGACGAGTGGCTTGGAGGTACGCTGAAGGGACTCGAAAGCAAGATCGGTTACCTGAAACGCCTGGGAGCAACGGCCATCTGGATCAGCCCGGTTTTCAAGCAGGTCGCCGCGGATACCCACTCCTACCACGGCTATGGCATCCAGAACTTCCTGGACATCGACCCCCATTTCGGCTCCCGCCAGGACCTCATCGATCTGGTCAACACGGCTCACGCAAACGGCATTAGAGTCATTCTCGACATCATCCTCAATCACAGTGGCGATGTGTTCGGCTATCAGTTCAATCCGAACCGTTATCCGGCCCGCGACGAGTACGGCAACATCGGCATGGATCCGCGCTGGGATGGCGGCACCTATCCGGTGGCCGGCTGGCGTAACGCCTTCGGCCAGACCAATATCCCTTTCGGGCCCATCAATCCTGCGACCCACGGTTATGCCTGGCCCAACGATGCAGTCTGGCCGGCAGAGCTGCAGGACGCCGCGACCTTCACCACCAAGGGGCGAATCAATAGCTGGGACAACGATCCGGAATTTCTCGAGGGCGACTTCGTAACCCTCAAGGACATCCACCATGGCGATCACGAACGCGATGCGCAAAACCGGCGCATTGTCGATGCCTTTCACCCCACGCCTGCCCTCACCGCCCTCTGCGACGTATTCAAATTCTGGATCGGCCTGGCCGACGTTGACGGCTTCCGCATAGATACTGTCAAACACATGGAGCCCGGCGCGACGCGCTATTTCGCGGCTGTCATCAAGGAATTCGCACAGAGTCTCGGCAAGGAAAACTTCTTCCTGGTCGGTGAGATCACTGGTGGGCGCGACAATGCTTACAACACACTGGAACTTACCGGACTCGATGCCGCGCTGGGCATAGACGACATTCCGGACCGCATGGACTATCTGGCCAAGGGCTGGCGCGAACCAGTCGATTATTTCAACCTGTTCCGCAACTCGGCGCTGGTGAATAAATCATCCCATGTCTGGTTCGGCAAGCACGTCGTCACGCTGTTCGACGATCATGACCAGGTGCGCAAGGGAAACAACAAGGGCCGTTTCTGCGGCGACTGGGTCAACAACGGGTATGCTCATCTCAAGGCTGTGCTCGGCCTGAACCTCATGTCCATGGGGATTCCCTGCATTTACTACGGTACCGAGCAGGCTTTCGACGGTACCGGAGACAATGACCGCTACCTGCGCGAATGCATGTTTGGCGGTGCATTTGGCTCCCTGCAAAGCAGCGGCCGGCATTTTTTCGACGAAAATCATGAGATCTTCCGTTTCATCGCCGAGATCACGGTATTACGCAGCCAGCATCTGGCGCTGCGCCGAGGACGGCAATACCTGCGGGAGATTTCTGATTCGGGCGAGGATGGCGACTTTGGTCTGCCGCACATGATCGGCGGCCAGATCCGCTCAGTGGTTCCCTGGTCGCGCCTCTTCGACAACCAGGAAATCCTGTTGGCCATCAACACTGATGCATACAGCGCCCGTGCCGCCTGGGTCACCATCGACGCCACCTTGCACGCCGAACCTGGCATGCTGACCTGCCTCTACTCCACCGACGTGGCGCGTATCGGCGACGCCACGACCATCGAGTCGCGGAACGGCCGGGCGGTGCATATCGAGGTGCCGGCGGGTGGATTCGTGATGTATGGATGAGAATTGCATCTCCATTGACCACGGCGAACGGGACGTGGTTAGCAACTAAAATGGGTAGCATCAGCACATCAATAAGGAGGCAAGCATGTCCAGCAAACTCATCGCAAGCATAGATTCCGTTGGCCCCAAGAAAATCCTGACGTGTGACGGAGGAGGCATTCTTGGCCTGATCAGCGTTGAAATTCTCGCCAGGATCGAAGCCGATCTGCGCGCCGAACTGAAAAAGCCCGACCTGGTGCTGGCCGACTGGTTCGACTTCGTCTGCGGCACCAGCACGGGCGCCATCATCGCGGCGTGCATCGCGACCGGAATGTCGATCGATCAGATTCGCGAATTCTATGTCGGCAGCGGCGAGCAGATGTTCGACAAGGCCTCGGTTTTCAAGCGGCTGCGCTACAGCTACAACGACGAACCCCTGGCCGAAAAACTGCGCAACGAACTCAATCGTGCGCTCGGCTATCCCGAGGGTTCGCCGCCTGCCACCCTGGGTGATGACGGGTTGCGCACCATGCTGATGATGGTGCTGCGCAATCACACGACCGATTCACCCTGGCCGGTCAGCAATAACCCACGCGCCAAATACAACCAGCGGATCAAATCCGATGGCAGCCCGCGCAAGGACTGCAATCTGGATCTGCCTTTGTGGCAACTGGTGCGCGCCAGCACCGCGGCGCCCACTTTCTTTCCGCCCGAGGTCGTAACCTTCGCGCCAGGTACGCCGGACCAATACCAGTTCATTTTTGTCGATGGCGGCGTCACCACCTACAACAATTCGGCCTTCCTGGCTTTCCAGATGGCCACTTCGGCGCCCTACAAGGTGAACTGGGCGACAGGCACAGATAAGCTGCTGATCGTCTCGGTGGGCACCGGCAACGCGGCGAAGGCGCGACCCGATCTCAAAGAAGAGGATTTGTGGTTGCTCGACCACGCAAAGAGCATCCCGTCTGCCTTGATGAACGCTGCTTCGGCCGGTTGGGATACGGCCTGCCGTATTCTGGGCGAATGCCGCCACGGCGGCCCGATCGATCGGGAGATCGGTGATCTGGTCGCCACGCCGGACGCCCCCAACTGGACCGGCGCCAAGCAGTTTGCGTACGTGCGCTATGACCCGGACGTGTCGCGCGAGGGTCTTGACGCCCTGGGGCTGAAGGATATCGACCCGGCCCGAGTGCAGCTCATGGATTCGATCAAATTCATCACCGGAATCCAGCGCGTAGGTGTGGCGTACGCCGCTGCCCACTTCGATCTCAAGCATTTCAAGGGATTTGTCTGATGACCACCTGTTTCGTTGTCCAGGGCTTCGGCAAGAAGACCGATTTCACCGACGGGCGCGTGCTGGATCTGGATGCATCCTACGCGATCATCAAGGAAGCCGTTGAAGCGTCGAATCTTGAATGCATCCGCGCCGACGAGATTCCCCATTCCGGCACCATCGACGTGCCCATGTACAAGCTCTTGCTACAAGCCGACCTGGTGATCGCGGACCTGTCCACCTACAACGTCAATGCCGCCTTTGAACTGGGGGTGCGCTACGGGCTGCGTCCGAGCGCAACAATCATTGTCGCCGAGGAGGGTTTCAAGAACCCGTTCGATGTCGGCCACATCGTGATCCGCCGCTACAAGCATCTGGGAGAAGATATCGGCGCCAAAGAGGCCAAGCGTTTCCGCGATGATCTGAAGCAGGCCATCGCTGACATTCTGGCGGCCGGCGCGATCGACAGCCCGGTCTACACTTTCCTGCCTGAGCTGACCCCACCGCGGGTAGAGCGCGCCGGGGATGAGATTCCCACTCCTGTATCGGCTTCCATCGCACCCACCGCCTCTCCTGCCGTGCCGCCGCCCGCATCTCCGCTTGCTGCGGCCCCTGCAGCCGGCGCGACGGCACGAGGCGGGGCAAACTTACGCTTCGACGAAACCATGGCCGGCACGGCGGTCTTCAGGGTTGGTCAGGGGACCGCCACGGGGGATGACGAAACGCTTCCGCAAACCGCCAAAGCCAATCTTGAGCAGGCTCAGGCAAAGCTGCTGGCCGGCGAATTCGCCGACGCCTGCCGGCTGTTGAAAGAGGTCCAGAAACAACGACCCAACGACAGTTTTGTCATCCAACAACTGGCCCTGTCCACCTATAAGTCCAGACAGCCTACTCCCGAAGCAGCGCTGACCGAGGCCCGAGACATTCTTCTGG
>NZ_FLQY01000209.1 GCF_900089945.1 Candidatus Propionivibrio aalborgensis
CGCGAGTTCAAATTCGAAGTGCAACTCTGATTAACGGGGTGGGTGGGCGAGGTGCGTTAGCATCCGAGCCCCTCGACCACCAAGTCAAAGTTGCCTGGAATGAAATACACACACCTCACCCAAGACGAACGGTACCAGATTGCCATCCTTGCCAAAGCCGGGCATGGCCAAAGCGACATTGCCAGAATAATGAACCGCCACAAATCGAGCATTGGTCGGGAGATGAAGCGTAATCGCGGAGCGCGTGGCTACCGTCCCAAGCAAGCACATGAGTTCTCACAGGCCCGCATGCGGGCCTGTGAGAACGGCCCTCGCGTTACGGCCGAAACATGGGCCGTGGTTGACGCCAAACTTGGCGAGACGTGGAGTCCGGAGCAAGTCTCCGGCTACCTCAAAGTCAGTGGGCAGACCACCGTCAGCCACGAAAGCATCTACCAGCGCATCTACGCCGACAAGCGAGCCGGTGGCACGTTGCACCGCACCTTGCGCTGCCAGAAGGCCCGGCGAAAGCGTTATGGCGGCCGTGAGCGACGCGGCACCATCCCCAACCAGGTCTCCATCGATTTGCGCCCGGCCATCGTGGCCGAGCGTGGCCGCTTTGGCGACTGGGAGGCGGACTTGGTCATCGGCGCTGGACAAAAGCAGGCACTGGTCACGATTAACGAGCGCACGTCCCGCTACGCCCTGATCGCGCATGTGCCGTTCAAGACCGCGAAAGCTGTTTCGGACGCCATGATCTCCTTGCTGACGCCTTTTGCTGCCCGTGTTCACACGCTGACGACTGACAACGGCAAGGAGTTTGCCCAGCATGAGCGTATCGCCACAGAACTCGACACAGACTTCTTCTTCGCTCATCCCTATGCTTCCTGGGAGCGCGGCGCGAACGAGAATATGAACGGCCTGATTCGCCAGTTCTTCCCGAAGAAGATGTACTTCGATTCCATTACCCATGATCAGCTTGCCTTCGCCATGCATCGCCTCAATCACCGTCCCAGAAAATGCCTCGGCTTCAAAACACCTCACGAGGTCTTCATGAAGCAGCTACACTCGCGTCATAACGCTGTTGCACTTCAGACTTGAATCCGCCTAGTGAATCCCGACACAAGCTCGTTGATCTGAGTTTCAAAGGCCAAAATGTCGGCATTGCTTTTTGTCGACGTGGCAAGTAGTTCAGTGGATTTAGTTTCAGCCTGTTGAACTGTGGTTAAGGACTCGGTTGCCTTCTGGCTTGTCGCTATGGTTTGTTCAAGAGCTGCATTCGTCGCAGTCAACGATGTGTTTGCACCAGCGACGTGCATTTGAAGTGTTTCGCTCTGCTTGGTAGCTTCACCCAAAATCTCTTTTAGTTGGTCCTTTACCTGGATGCCTTGTTCAAGGACTCTCGTGGTCTCTGTGGCTGCGAGTTCCATCACCTTCAACTGATTCAGTTTTGCCTGATAGCCAAGCACCTCGCCCGAAAGATTGTGCAAACCGTATTGCCAGATGAGAGTGCTAAGCTTTTCAACCGAAGTCGTGAGATTCACTACCTCGTCTGACCCTCCTATCAAACCAGTCTGGTGTTTGGAAATCGCGTCCAGCGAAGCAGCCAACTCCTTTTGGATGGTTATCGGAAGCTGAATCAGCTTCTCAGTCTCAATGGCGTCTTTGAGGATGTTGCAAGCCGAACTGAGGTTGACATAGGACTCATCAAGGGATACAACGCCTCGATTCTGGTCAAGAGAAAGTTCCTTGCACTTCGAAAGTGCTGCCTGCTGCGCTTCTTCCGTAAAAGTCGTTAGAAGCTCCCACATTTTCTCAATCATGTATCCCCCTTCGGAAAATGAGCCCGCTAATGCGACGCGGAAGGACGCTGGTATAAATGCCTTTGGCAGTTGAAGAACAGGTCGGCGGATTCAAGTCTGAAGTGCAACAGCGTTATGACGCGAGTGTAGCTGCTTCATGAAGACCTCGTGAGGTGTTTTGAAGCCGAGGCATTTTCTGGGACGGTGATTGAGGCGATGCATGGCGAAGGCAAGCTGATCATGGGTAATGGAATCGAAGTACAT
>NZ_FLQY01000210.1 GCF_900089945.1 Candidatus Propionivibrio aalborgensis
ACTAGGGCTCTCAGGAAGTCTCCTTGGGCCACCAGCACTTCGCCTAACTTGTTATGGCTGATCGATAGGCACCGCTGCCAGTCGGCGTTATCTGGATCACGGTCGGCCAATCTTTCGGCGATGGCTAGGCCTTTGTGGCACGCGGTTAGTGCTCCCCGCTTGTCTTGGGTTATTAACAGCACCTCGCAAATCTTGATGTGGCTGATCGACAGGTCACTCTGCCACTTGGCGTTGGCTGAATCGCGGAAGGCCAAGGCTTCACGGATAGCCAGACTCTTGCGGAGAGCAGCTAGGGCTCCCGGACCGTCACCCTTGGCTACCAGCACGTCGCCAATCCAGTCGTGGCTAACCGACAGGTCCCTCTGCCAGAGTTTGTTTGCGGTATCACGGGTAGCCAGGGCTTCACGGATGGCCAGACTCTTGCCGAAAACGGCCAGCGCCTCGGGCAAGTCTCCCTGAGCCATCAGCACCTCGCCGATTCTGTCGTATGTGACCGATATTTCCCGTTGCCACCCGGTGTTGGCCGGATCACGGGAAGCCAGGGCTTCACGAATGAGCAGGCATTTGCGGAAAGCGGCCAAGGCTTCCGGTGCGTTCCCTTGGGTGAGAAACACGTTACCGATTTTCTCGTGGCTAATCGATAGGCCTCGTTGCCACAGGACGTTTCCCGGTTCGCACTCGGAGCGCGCGGTCACGATCTTCATAGCGTCTGTGTAGTGGTCTTTGGCCTCGGCAAGGCTACCAATTTGTGTTGCTACGTCGCCCAGCCCATCCAGGGATGCCGCTTCGCCCCAAGTGTCTCCGGCATCTCTGGCTAATTGTATGGCCCGTGACAATGTTTCTCGCGCCGCACCGGTATCACCGGCGGTGAGGCAGGCCAGACCCAGGAGGCGCCAGCTCTCGGAGTGCCCAGGTTCCAGTTGGCAGGCGCGGCGGTAATAGCGGACAGCTTTATCGATGTCGTCCAGCAAGGCCAGATTGGCGATGTGGCGTGCGGCTTCGGCGGCTTCGTGGGCGGCGTCCTCGGCGGCGGCACTGTATTCGTCCAGCACTTTCTCGAATTCCGCCTCGGCCGCCTTTGTGTCACCGCGCGCCAGGTCGGCGAGGGCCCGAGCCAGATCGGCGCGTTGGCTCGCCGGATTTTCTGCCATCTGCCGCGTAAGGGCGGTGATTGTCTCGGTGAGTGCATGCAGTTGATCGGCCTGTAGATGCTTCTCCTGCTCCAGTTGGCGCATGCGCGCCTCTGCCTCACGCACACGGATGAGCAGGGTGTCTACATCCCCGGCAACGGGTTGTCCGGAACATTCGGTAACGGCGGCAAGCAAGCGGCGAATGTCGTCGTCCCAGCCCTGCTCGCTAAGGGGAAATGCATTCCATTCGAGTAGCGCGTGCAATTCGGCTGGTAGCTTGTTCTGTGGCGGGACTGCGGCGCCTTCAACCAGCGTCGGGATCAACGTCAGGTCTTGGTCTGCCAGCGCCGTCAATAGTTCATGGCGCACCATGTCGCCGTCCTGAGCCAGACGCGGTCCATTGTGGCTATCGCACCAGCGCGGACCGATTACCGGCAGGCAAACGATGGAATCAGCCAGGGCTTGGTCGATCCGTTGACGCCATTTGCCGGGGCCGATGCTGGCCACGTCGCGAAACACCTTTTCGCGGCCGAAGGCGATGCGCAACCAATCGTAGAGTCGCCCGCTGGCGCCGCGCGCGTCGTCACGGCGATAGCTGATAAACAGGCCATGACGCGGCGTTGCGGGGGCGTTCCGCGGCGAATTATCTTCTCCGGTCATTTTTTCCTGCTTCTTGCCTTGCGGGGATTTCTGGACGACGTCGTCCTGGTGTTGACAGTCGCGCTTTCTTTGGGCGATGCCGGAGTGGCGGTGTCGACAACGGTCGCTCCAGGGGCAAAGTGATCGGCTAATGCGATCAGGTTTTCGGCATATTTGGCGGATTCTTTGCGCGCCGAAAGACGAATGAATCCCGCCAGGAGTCTCCATTGTTTGACGACGGAATCCCATTCGCGGGCACTTCCGGGCAATGCCCGAACGGCCTGTTCGTAACGTCTCTGAAGAATCAGGTCGGGCGGATTCTTGGTGGCCGATGCTGTTTCGGCGTCAGGATCTTCGAGCGCGCTGCCCAGCAGCCAGGCGGTCATTTCGGCATCGACACTCATCACGGCATCCCAGAAATTCTTGCTGCTGGCGAATGATTTGCGCGATGTTTCGCCGCACTGCCGGGCCAGGCTGGCGGCTTCCTTCCGAGGCTGGGCGAGTGAATCTGCCAGCCAGGCCAAGGGCAGGGCGTTGAGCGTGTTGTAGGGCTTGAGGGCCGGGTCGCCCTGAACGCCGGACGCATAGGCTTTTGCCGCACTGTCCAGACAGGCCGAAACGTCGCCCCAGCCTTTGTTCATCTTCAGCAGAGCGGCAGCTTTCAGTTTGTAGGCGCTACCGAGCATGGCCGCCCGTTCGGCGTTGCTGCCCGGAGCGCCCTCGCCGCGCACGGATTCGACCAGGGCATTGAGCCGGCGGATGGCGCTTTCGATCAGTGCTGTTGCCGCGTCGAATTCGCCTCTGTCGGCCAGCTTCCCGCCGTGACGCGCTTCCATGTTGGCAAGCTGTTCGATCGCCTTGACGGCAACCCGGCCGGTCTTGTCTTCGAGCTGAACGGCGCGCTGGTAGGCTTCCCGCGCGGCGTCAAAGCCCTCGTCGCCCTGTTCCGCGTACAGAGCCGCAATGGCCTGCAGTACCTCGGGGCGATCCGCCCATTCCGGGGGGCAGCGGGCGAGTTGCCGCTGGACCCACAGCATCTGCTGGGCAATCGTCGGTGGCTTGGCATCGCTCTTGCGGCGCTTGTTCTTGACCTGGTGTCCATTGATGGTCGCCAGCAGTTCATCGACGGCGACAAAGGGATGGGTTTTTCGGGTGCGATGGTACGCAGCGTTCGCCTGCAGCCGATAGCCGGGGTCGCCGTAGGCCTGATAGGCGCCCCAGGTATTGCTGCCCGGATGTTGATTGAATGCGGCCTTGCGTGCCGCGAAGATGGCTTCGCCAAAGGTTTCACCGCCGGTGAGCTCGTCGAAGAAAGTGCTGGCGAAGGTGCAGGCCGCATCGTCGTTGACCGCCCAGCCGGCGGCCACGACGCAGCGCACGCCCATCTCGATGAGCTTGCGTGAAAGACTGTAGGCCAGCTTGTTCGGCTGGCTGTGAGGATTGTTGACGCTGCCGAGGTGACAGCAACTGAGGAAAACGATCTCGGGAACGACTTCCATCTGAGCAACTTCCACCGCCGTGAGCAGCAGGCCGTCGGACAGTACGACCCCGGTATAACTGCGCCCATCCAGCCCCCGTGCCTCGAAAATGCCGTGGGCGCCGATCATCAGAATGCGATAGGGCCGGTCATAGAGCGTAGCGAAGATATCCAGGGCATCCTTGTCCGCCGGGCTGACCACGATATTGCTGTCGCTCCAGCCAGCGCAACGGAGACTTTCGCTGATCGCCCGGCCTTCGCGCGTCGCCGCCGGCAGCTCGGCGAGCTGCGCATGGCTGCCGCCAAAGCGCTTGTCGAAGCCGTAGGTGCTGGGTGCGACGATGATGCACGCGGTGTTGGCGTTAGCCGTGCGTACCGTAGGCCGGTAGTGCAGGGTGGTCAGCTGTCGGACCATCGGCATTCGCAACACCAGAGGTTCGCCTTCGGACTGCAGCAGTTCCCAGGGCAGATTGGCCGTGTAGCCGTCCAGCACCATCAACAGGCGGGATTGTTCCCGCGCCACCGCCTTGTAATCGAGCGGCACCATGAGCTGGAACAGCGTTTGACCCAGTTTGGGGTCATAGGCCGGATTGCGCCGCTGGTCGCGGATGATGGCTTCGATCAATCCGGGCTGGCGCTGTTGCACGAGCGCTTCTGCCCGGGCGCGCTGGGAGAGGAATACGTACTTCAGTCGTTCTGGGTAGTAGCGCGATTCACCCGGAGAAGCGTCGGCGGGTTTGGAGGGCTCACCGGATTGTGGAGCCGGCGAATTGTTGGAGTCGTCCGAATCGTCGGAGTCATAAGCTTCCGAGGCGTCGGCATCGGTGACGATCAGCCGCGACCAATGGCCGAGGTCGCCGTCGACGCTCAGACGATCCATCACGCCTTCGCCGATGACCAGGGTCGGCGACGGCGCGATGCGCGCACCCAGGCGCTTGAGTTCGTCTGCCAGATCGTCGGGCAGATCGAGCACGGCATGCGCCGATGAGATGGCCGCATTGCGGAACATCTCGATGAAACACAGCTCGGAGACCGTTGCACCCTGTTCGCGCGATTGGCCCAGCGCATCGCTGAACTGATGGTTGGCCTCCAGCACGCCGCGGGTAATGGCCGCGACCGATTCGGC
>NZ_FLQY01000211.1 GCF_900089945.1 Candidatus Propionivibrio aalborgensis
AATCTGGAATCAAAAACCGTCACACCCGAGTCGAGCGAATCGATTCCGTCGATCAGCAAGTCGATGTCGGTCGATAGCCTGTTTTCGTGCGACATGTGACCCTCTTGACAGTTTGTGCGGTGCTGCCGGGGCTTCGGCTGCCGCATCCTCCGCGTATTTCGGATCATTGTCCCACCGCGGGCTGATTCCTCAAAGCATCATCTTGCGCGGAAAGAGGGCTCGGAAACCGGCTTTCCCCGTGGCTTGTCAGTGCTTCGGCATACTCCTGGATCAGCGTCGAATGCACCAGGATTTCGCCGTCGCCCTGTATCTGCGTCGGCGCCTGGGCGACGGGATTGATCTACTGGAACTGGTCAAAGATGCTGAACGCGGAGATCGAGCGGCGCTCGGCGTTCAGGCCGAGCAGCTGCAGCGAGACTGCGACGCGGCGAACATACGGGGAACCGGACGTTCCAATGAGTCACATGGCGCCTCCATTCTGCAGATGTCAATACTGACCGATCAGGATCGTCCAGCAGAACGGTTCTCCCTGAGCATGTTGCAGAACAGCGCGCCCTGTCCGATCGCGTCGTCCAATGCGATGTGGGTATGCGGCAGCTCATCGAACCAATGTCTGGGCATGTTGGTTTTCGTGATGTCGCGATAATCCTTGCGCAGATGCGCCATGGCGAATGATTTCATGTCCAGCGCCGAGAAGCTGAATGGGCTTTCTCCGGCGAAGCGGATCAGATACCAATAGACGAAGACGAAGTCGAAACCCGCCGGATAGGCCACGAATACGATGCGGCGGGGCAGCGATTTAAGCCAGGCCGCGTAGCGTGTCATGGCCGCGACAGGTGATTCAAGATCCTTGCGGCAGGCTGCCCAGGCGTCCGGTTGCGTTGCCCACCACGCGGCAGTCTTGGGGTGAGCGCAGGCTTCGGGCAACGTTTCGAGATTGGCGCTGAAGGTCGAGAGGATCTTCTTATCGGCCGTGTAGGCTGCTGACCCAATACTCAACATCGAATGCGGTCCGGGAATCGGCCCGTCGGTTTCGACGTCGGTGCTGATGTAGAGCTCTGTCATTGCGGCTTACCTCGAACGTGGGGCGGCGGCATCATATTTAGCCGGTCCGAGTGCGTATTCCTTCTTTCGTTCGGCTGTGTATTCCCACCATGAGCGAGGGGTATCTCCGTTCATAAACCGGGTGATGGATATGAACACGTCGATAATGCATGGATCATGGCGACTCTCCGTGGTTTGGCAGAGTTGCTCATACATCGCGTATGGACATCTCCCCTCGAGTTGCTCGGGATTGTGGATGTAGAGCAGGCGCAGATCGGCTGCGATGGACTTGCCGACGTTCGGCAAATCGGTCAGATGTTCGAGCTTCGCGCGATCAACGCTGTGTGGGTTCATGATGCGCGAGCCTAGCGACTGGATGCTTTCCGGTTTGTCGCGCAACAACGTCTCAAGACGGTATTTGAGGCCTATTTAGAGAACTCGAATTCATGGGCTTTGGTCGTTCCACTTGCGAGCGAGCTGACGCCGTAGTATTTGTCCCCCAATCTGAAAATGTAACGGCACCAGTTTTCAGTGAGTTTGCGCCACTCCAGAGTGACACAGTACGTGCCGTTGTCAGCCACACTCCATGTGCCTTGGGCCGTTGTGTTGCCGCTCATCCCTCCCATTCCAGAACGATTGTCGCTTGAGGCCACGAATTTTCCGTCTAGCTCGTTCATCCAATACCGGGTGCTTCCGGTTGTTTCTACCCGACTGACAACTTTGGCTCCCGGCATCAGTACCCTCAGCTCATCGACAGTCAGCCGAACGCCGTTTTGTGATTTCAGGTCGTCCAGTAGCAGGGGATCTGCAAGGGCTTGCATTGAGATCGCGAGTAGCAAGAGAGTTGCAAGTGACTTAGGCATGGGAGCTCCTATTTATCGTTCCGGACACCCGGTCCCGGGAGGTGTGGTGGTTAGCATTAAGGAAAGAAACCACACCGCCGCATGATACGCCTCACGTGAATTCATATACAAGGACATGGATATCATCGCTGCCGCCTTGGCGTGTGCCATGCCTCATGAATTGCGATAGCGCTTCATTCTGCCAAAATTGGTCGTGCTGAAGTGTGCACAGAAGATCTGAGTCCGTTCTGACTCAAGAAAGAGCTTGTCTTTTTCGTCCTACTCGTTTCTAATCCGCTTAACAGTTATTTGCTTTGGACTTACCACCATGTTTTCTTTCGACGCACATGCTTTCGGATTGCTTATCGCACTGGCGATGGCCACGGCAGCGTTCGTCATTTCCCTCGGTGCAGTACCGGTTGTACGTGCTATTCGTGTAGTACGGGTAGTACCCAATGCACCGTCGAGGGCCGGAAGAAGGTAAGTCGAAGCGAAAAACGACAGAAGTTTCCAAAACCCCGCCGGTGCAAGCCGAGCGGGGTTTTTTGCTTTCATGACCACCGCCCGGCAAGGCCGCCAACTGCAGCTGATTGACTTAGGAGGTAGTGATGACTAGCAAGAGAAGTGAAACCCTTACCGGCGCACAGATTGTGGTACGCCTGCTCGAAAGGCAGGGCGTGCGAACGCTGGCCGGCATACCCGGCGGCGCGATACTGCCGATATACGATGCCTTGTCGCAATCGTCGACGATCCATCATGTACTCGCTCGGCATGAGCAGGGCGCCGGCTTCATCGCCCAGGGAATGGCACGGGCCACCGGACAGGTGGCGGTCTGCCTGGCGTCTTCGGGCCCGGGCGCGACCAATCTGTTGACGGCCATTGCCGATGCCAAGCTGGATTCGATCCCGATGGTCGCAATCACCGGGCAGGTGCCAAAATCGATGATCGGTACCGACGCGTTTCAGGAAGTCGACACCTACGGCCTGAGCATCCCGATCACCAAGCACAATTTCCTGGTTGGTTCGGCGGAGGAATTGCTTGAGGCCATTCCGCGCGCATTCCGTCTTGCTGCTTCCGGACGCCCTGGCCCGGTCCTTGTCGATATTCCAAAGGACGTGCAAAACCAGTCCGTTGAGGTTGGCGAATGGCCTGAACCCGGAGCGGCTGATCCGGCACCGGCACCGGGGACGGATCTGATCGCTTGCGCGGCAGAGATGATCAACGAGGCGGAGCGCCCGGTACTGTATCTTGGCGGCGGCGTCGTGCATTCGGGCGCATCCGGTCTGGCGGTCGCCCTAGCCGAAAAGGCCGGGTTGCCCAGCGTGATGACCTTGATGGCGCTGGGGGCGATGCCGGTGGATCATCCTCTTTCGCTTGGCATGCTCGGCATGCACGGCGCACGCTGCACCAATTTGGCGCTCGATGAATGCGATCTCCTGATCGCCGTCGGCGCACGATTCGATGACCGCGCGACGGGAAAAGTGGCGGCGTTCTGTCCGCTGGCGAAGATCATCCACATCGACATTGACCCGTCCGAGCTCGACAAAATCAAAACAGCCCACGTCGGAATTGCCGGTGACGTCAAATCCGTTCTCGAGCAGCTCTTGCCAAAGGTGGACATCATCCTCCGCAAGCCGTGGTTGTCGCGGGTGGCCGATTTGAAGGCGGACTATCCCTTGCGCATGCCCGGCATTG
>NZ_FLQY01000212.1 GCF_900089945.1 Candidatus Propionivibrio aalborgensis
CGGTGTTTTCTTGTCACCTTCCCGTCTTTTGTCGGAGCCGAGCTTGCCATGCGTGATGTAATAGTCGGCGACAAAACGCGGCCGCCCGCCCGCGTCGGTGTCATTCTTGTAGAGATAGAGCCTGGATTTTTGTGTGTCTACAACAATCGCGTATTTCTGGTCGGGGGGCATCTGCAGTAGATAACGCGGAACGTAGTTAGACGTGTTTGTGCGGTTGCGGTACGCCTTCAGGCGCGCGACGACCTCATCACGCAGGTCGGCAAGCTGCTCTTTAGGAGCATTGCTGGCGTTTCCGAAGGTTGCAAGAGGAGCGCTGCGAGCCAACAGCAGATCGCCTTTGATCAGGTGCGCCAGGCGGAAGTTCGGATACCGCTTCAGCAGGGCTTCGGTTTCTTCAAGCGCGGTGTCGAGACGGTTTTTTTCAATCTCGACAAGAATTCTTGACAGCTGTGGCTCCGGGCCAGAATCAGAAAAGGTCGCCGCCGGGTGGGGATTTCCATCGACAGAAGCCGCCGTACCTGCCGCGCACGCAGCGATCAGGGTGATGGCGAGCATCGCTCGCCGCATCAGCCGACGCGTTCCTGCTGAATAAGCCATTTTCCTCCGGATTTCACGAACACCAGGGTTTTGATGACCGACGAGCTGAACGATGCCGAAGTGTATTGCTGGCGAAACTTGACGGTCGCCACCTCACCGTCAATAGCCACATTGACATCTTCAACACTGACCTGCAATTTGCCAGGCTTATCGATGCGCCGGTTGCGTTCGTCCTCCCACTTCTTCCGCGGCATGCCGTTCGGTGTCTGGAAATCTTTTGCGTAGTGGCTGAGATAGCTTTTCACGTCCTTGCGGGACCAGGCGTTGGCCCAAGCCTGCAAGGCCTTGGTAATATCAGCTTCGTCACCCGTGGCTGCAGGGGCGGTTTGAACGGGCGCCTTGGTTTCCGCTGGTTTGGCCTCGGGTGGCTTTGACGATACGGCTGGCTCCGGTACTTTCTCAACGGGTTTGCTTGCTGGAACTGTCGGCGCCGTTTTGGGCGGCTCTGCTGGCGGCGGTTTCGCCGGCTCGGCAACCGGGCGCGCGGGCGTTGCTGCTTTGGCGCCGGGCTTTGACGATGTGCTGATCATTTCCCTGATCATCGACAGCTTCGTTTGCGTGGCGGTGTTCGATGAGTCAAGCTGAAGCGCTTTGTCATAAGCCTGGCTGGCGAGTTTGGCGTAAACATCACCGAGGTTCTCGTGCGCGATGGAGTAGCTCGGATGCGTCCGGATAGCCATTTCAAGCGCTGTGCGCGCCTTGTCGTATTGCTTTTGCTGGGCGTAGAGAACGGCAAGATTATTGTAGGGTTCGGGTAGCTCTGGAAAATCCTCGGTCAGTTTGGTAAATATAGCGATGGCATCTGCAGGGCGGCCCATTTCAGTCAGAATAAGGCCTTTCAGAAAACGACCCTGAGCGTCCTTGGGTTTGGTTGAGATGTAGATATCGACTTTTTCAAGCGCCTGTGGCATCTGATTCTGCTTCATCAGGCGCTGGATATCCGGAAGCGTTTGGGCGTTAACGAGGGCGGCGGAAACGCTTAAGAGCAGGCCAAGAAAAACGGCCGAAAGGCGCGCCAGTGAAGGCATTTGGGAGTTTGGACGCATCGTTATGGTATACTTCAGTCGGGTTGGTGACTCAACCGAACAATTCTAACAAGAAGCACGTCGAATCGAAAGTATTCCTTATGCTCCCGTTTTCCGTGGGGCACCCTCGTGAGTTGAAAAATGCTGAGAATCTACAATTCCCTGACCAGGGAAAAGCAGAGTTTTGTTCCCAACGAGCCCGGAAAGGTCGGTATGTATGTATGCGGCATGACCGTTTACGATCTGTGCCACCTTGGGCATGCTCGGGTTCTGGTGGTCTTTGACATGGTGCAACGCTGGCTCCGGGAGTCCGGACTTGACGTGACCTATGTTCGCAATATTACCGATATCGATGACAAAATCATTGCTCGTGCGCTTGAAAACAAGGAAAGCATCAGCGATCTGACCAATCGTTTCATTCGCCTGATGGATCAAGACGCAACGGCATTGGGGGTCGAAAAGCCACAGTACGAACCGCGTGCAACCGAGTATGTGCCGCAGATGCTAAGTTTGATCGGATTGTTGGAGAAGAACGGGCTGGCCTATCAGGCGGCAGACGGTGACGTGAATTTCTCGGTTCGAAAATTCCCCGGCTACGGCAAGCTTTCCGGCAAGTCACTAGACGACCTTCGCGCAGGTGAGCGTGTTGAAGTTGACACGGCAAAGCAGGACCCGCTTGATTTCGTATTGTGGAAGCACGCTAAGGCGGGCGAGCCATTCTGGTCATCACCCTGGGGCAATGGCCGGCCGGGTTGGCACATTGAATGCTCGGCGATGAGCTCGGATCTCCTTGGCCAACACTTTGACATACATGGTGGCGGGCAGGATCTGCAATTTCCGCATCACGAAAATGAAATTGCGCAGTCCGAAGGTGCTCATAACTGCGACTTTGCGAATTTCTGGATGCACAACGGCTTTGTGCGCGTTGACGACGAAAAGATGTCCAAGTCGCTCGGCAATTTCTTTACGATCCGTGAGATTCTCAAGAAATACGACGCCGAGGTCGTTCGCTTCTTCATATTGCGTGCGCACTATCGCAGCCCGCTGAATTATTCCGATGTGCACCTTGACGATGCGCGTCATGCTCTAGCCCGGTTGTACACGGCGCTCAAGGCTGTTGCGGCGGATTCGGTGCAACCCGTCGATTGGAGTGAGAAGCATGCCGTTCGTTTTCGTAAGGCAATGGACGACGATTTCAATACACCCGAAGCGTGTGCCGTGCTGTTTGATCTGGCCGCCGAGATCAATCGCGGGAAATCCCCGGTTCTGGCGACGCAATTGCGCTCACTGGCCGGTGTTCTTGGCCTGTTGCAGCGGGAGCCACAACTGTTCCTGCAAGCCTCGCCCAAGAGTGCCGAGGAACTGTCCGTCGAGAGCATTGAGGCATTGATTGCCGATCGGGTTCTGGCTAAACGGGAAAAGAACTTCGCCGAGTCCGACCGCATCCGTTCCGATTTGCTTGCTGCCGGCGTGGTGCTCGAGGATAGTGCGCAGGGAACCACTTGGCGTCGCGCCTGAGATCGATCTGGTCGGTGTTGGGACTCCGCAATTCCTTGGCCCGAAGCATCCAATACGCTGGCCAGAACTTCGTCACTGGAAAACCGGTCGCTTTTGGTCTAGGCTGAATAGCGTAGCCCATTGTTTTCAAGGTGTTATCACCATGGCGTCTTCTTGATTGTTTCTACGATGACTCAGATCACGGCAATTGGTTCTGCCCAGGCAAGTTTCGGTTTTGAGAATCTCGCGCGCCCCGGTGCGCAAAAAGCGAGTCCGACGGCGAATGAAGATGATTCGAGTGTCCGCTCGGGCAGATCCGGCGTTTCCGGGTCAGGCAAGACAGGCGAATTATCGCCCGAAGAGCAGCAGGAGGTGCAACAGTTAAAGCAGGCCGACCGGAAGGTGCGCGCTCACGAGCAGGCTCACCTCGCGGCTGGAGCCGGTCTGGTGCGCAGTGGACCGTCCTTCACGTATCAAATAGGGCCGGACAATCAACGCTATGCCGTATCCGGAGAAGTTTCAATAGATGTTTCACCCGGCCGGACACCAACGGAAACGATCCCCAAGGCGCAGCAGATTCGCGCTGCAGCGCTTGCTCCCGTCGACCCTTCTCCTCAGGATCACAGTGTCGCAGCGAAGGCAGGCCGTATGGAAGGTGATGCGCGAATCGAACTTGCGACGCAGCAGCGGGATGAAGCGAAAAGCGCGGGTGAGGGCACGTCCCGCCTATACCAGAATGTCGAGCAGGGTGAGAGTGAAAAAGATTTGCTCGGCGGTCGCCTGGATCTCTATGCCTGATCCGTCGGATTGACCATCGTTCGCGTGATAGCTTACTGGTGTCGAGATTTCTCGCGCGTGTCCCTATGCTGGCATGCCACCTTGGTACATTCCGCATAAAGGTAAAGTGCGTGTTCCTGAATGGCAAAACCGCGCTCCTTTGCGATTTTTTTCTGGCGACGCTCGATCTCCTCGTCGAAAAACTCCTCAACGCGACCGCAGTTGATACACACGAGATGGTCGTGATGTGTCCCGGCTTTTATTTCGAATACCGCCTTTCCTGATTCGAAATGGTGGCGCTCAAGCAAGCCGGCTTGTTCAAATTGGGTGAGCGCCCGGTAAACTGTCGCCAGCCCGATCTCGATATTCTCGTTGAGCAGCAGGCGATAGACATCGTCGGCCGTCAGATGACGCACTTCAGCATTTTCGAAAAGCTCGAGTATTTTCAGGCGGGGGAAGGTTGCTTTGAGCCCCATGCTGTTCAGGTCGGTGGATTTGCTCATGGCTAGGCCTTGTCGTCGGATAAAGGAGGCGTGCTTATCGGGTATGATATACCGCCTGACACGACATGAAGAGGCTCTGGCGTCATTCAGCAGACCATATTCGACACTTTACTTAGAAACATCCAACGCATGACTTTTTCACGACTTGCCGGTACGGTGTTCTTGATAGCCGCTATTTCCGGTTGTTCCTCGGTGCCACGTATCGTCAACGAGTACAAGATTGACGTTCAGCAGGGCAACGTTCTGACCCAGGATATGGTGTCTCAGCTCAAACCCGGCCTGACGAAGGATCAGGTCCGCTTTGTTCTGGGTACTCCGGTACTGATGGATATGTTTCATGCCAATCGGTGGGATTACGTTTATTGGCTGAAAAAGGGGAGTACCGGCACCGTCGTGATGCGAAAGTTCTCTACTTATTTCGATGCGTACGACAGGTTGGAACGCGTTACGGGTGATGTGACAGCGGCGCAGGCTTCGGATGAAACTGTGGAGGTAGAGAGCAAGGTGCGCGAGATCGATCTGGGTTCGATCTCGGCGGATAGTGAGGCGCCACCCCTTGAAGAAAAAGGTTTTTTCGGAAAGATGATGGAAAGCGTGGGATTCTGATATGAGTGGAATGAAGATTGCCGTTGTTGGCGCCAGCGGGCGCATGGGCCGGATGATTATCGAGTCCATATTGCAGGACGGCGAAGCCACGCTGGTGTCGGCAATCGAACAGCCGGGTACGGGGGCGATAGGCAAGGACGCAGGCGAATTGGTCGGAACCCCCTGCGGTGTTCCGGTAAGTATCGACGCCGAGGCAGGGATCGCCCAAGCCGATTGCCTGATCGACTTTACCCGCCCTGAGGGTACATTGGAGCATCTCGCCATTTGCCGTCGCCACAAGGTCGCCATCGTAATAGGCACAACCGGTTTCAATGACGAAGGAAAGAAGGCGATTGCTGACGCTGCACTCGAGATTCCGGTTGTTTTTGCACCGAACATGAGCGTGGGCGTAAACGCGGTCTTTAAATTGCTCGATACGGCTACGCGCATTCTTGCCGAAGGTTACGACATCGAGATTGTCGAAGCACATCACAAACACAAGATCGATGCGCCATCCGGTACCGCACTGCGCATGGGAGAGGTGGTTGCACGGGCACTCGGACGCGATCTAAAGACCAGTGCCGTTTATGGCCGCGAAGGCGTAACCGGCGAGCGCGATCCAGCGACGATTGGTTTTGCTACCGTGCGCGGTGGCGACATCGTTGGCGACCACACCGTCATGTATTGCGGGACAGGCGAGCGGGTCGAGATCAGCCACAAGGCGGGCAGCCGTATGCCTTACGCACTCGGAAGTCTGCGTGCCGCCCGCTTTCTTGCGGATAAGACGAGTGGCCTGTTTGACATGCAGGATGTCTTGGGTTTGCGCTGAAATCTTTCAGGCAGGCGATAGCTGGCGGGGACCGGGAGGGCCGGCAAGCGGGGTACCCATTGATGGAAAATCCAGAGTCAATGGCGCCAAATTAGAGTGCTCAGGCGTTTTGAGGCGTTGGCCCGCCTAACTCAGCGACGGCCACTTGGTGCCAGCATCGCCAGGCGCGCTAGGCCCGGAAATCGAGGTTGCCAAGGAAACAATTGTCGGAAATTCTTACACTTGGAGGTAATCGGACGCTCGTACTCTTTGTAAGACATTGATTCAATGTGTATGCGCATTTTTGGCTCGTTTCGTGCTTCTTTCTAATCGGCGTTTGAGAACCTGCGACTGCCGATGGCTGATGTGTCTGTTCTTCAAGTTCTCCTCAACGAACAACTGGAGGTTCCATGAAACGCCTATTGAGTGCCATCACGATGGCAGCGACGATGCTTTTCGTCGCACCGCTCGCACAAGCGACAATCATTACCTACTATGCCGATCTGAGTGGACTGAATGAGTCTCCCTCAAATGCATCACCGGGAACCGGGAGCGCGACAGTGATCTATGATGATGCGCTGCATACTATGCAAGTCAAGGCGACGTTTTCCGGCTTGATTGGTAACACCACCGCTGCACACATTCACTGCTGTACATTGGCTCCCATGACCGGAACAGTCGGGGTAGCTACACCAACGCCGACCTTCCCTGGTTTTTCTTTGGGGGTGACGAGCGGAACCTACGACACGACTTTCGACATGACCTTGGCCTCTTCGTACAACGCGTCTTTCGTCACGGCCAGCGGTGGAACAGCGGCTGGTGCTGAAGCGGCCTTGTTCGCGGGCATGTCGGCTGGCAAAGCGTATTTCAACATTCATACAACTTTTGTCCCAAGCGGTGAGATACGCGGCTTTCTTGCTGCTCAGGCGGTCCCGGAGCCGGGCAGTCTGGCACTGATTGGCCTTGGCTTGGCCGGACTCGCCTTTAGGCGTCGCAAGAAGGCCTAGTTTCAACGGCCACCGAACAGACCCTGCATCGTCGGGGTCTTTCTTTTTGCCCAACTCAATCGTGTTTCTGTGTTGCGCGGGCGCGTATCCTGCGTCGTCGTGTTTCCCCTTGTGATCAAACCAGGCCGTCAGATGATATGGCCACGGGATTGTTCGCCCCTTGGCGGCGTGTCCAGCGTTCTCCCGGTCTGTTGCTGTCAGTGGCAGCCCGAGTGATTGCGGCGTATGGTTCGGTGAGACAATATGTACTTCATAATATCGCCTGAACGGACGACGAGAATCGCTGGAGAGAATATGGCGGATGATGGCAAATACGTTTTGGATGAAATCGATGAGAAGACTCTGAATGAGTTGGACCAGCTCCTGTTGACGGAGGATGTTCTGCAATACAAGAGTTGGGATCATTTTCGTCGGGCTACGGGATATCCAGAGTCATTTCTCAGCCCGAGCACAGCACGGCGACCTGCAGGCCCCATCTACGCTCCAATCCAGACTCCTATCGAATCGGATGCCGCGCAATCAGCGCGTGATGCGGTAAAAACCTCTGGATTTCTCGCTGAACTTGAGCGGGAAGTTGCACAACTCCATCAAGGAACAAGCACCCAACAGGATCAACTCCGGCGGTCTCAGCAACTGCATGAGGCACTGTCCCGCATATTTTCGTTTCTGCACCAGATGTCTCACCACGCAAACGAGTTGCAGCCGGAGATTTCACGATATTATCGCCTTGATTCTCAGGCTGCCTACACGAAGCTTCGCTGGCAAGGTGCGTTCACCGATTCCCGCAAACAGGATTCATCCGACAAGTCGTTTCTGTCTCACGTCAGTTTTCGCGTGCGGCTGGTTGCGGCGCAACCCCTCACCTTGACACGGCGGTGGCACCAGTTGGAAGTGCTGAAACGTGATCTGCACACACTCAATCTTCGTGCCTTGGACGATTCCGTATTTGACGTGAAAACCGAGCAGGAGCTAATAGAAGTGCAATTGGCGCCTGATTTTCCGGTTCAGATAAGTTTCAAGGGCAACTACAAGGAGCACCGCATTGACGTCTTGAGCCGCAACCTTGAGGGGTTCTACATTTCGGCCTTTATCCTTGAAATAGACCAGGTGAATCAAGCCCTGCTGGATGGATTGGGGCGTTTTCTTCTGTCTCGTATTGATGTACTGCCTGAAGCATTCCATCGCATCAACTACATACCGCAAACGGAAACGATCTACAGAACTTACTGATCAGAAATCGCACCGCTACTCGTCAAAAATTTAGACGTGACCAATGCTCGCGACCCCAAGAGTAAATCCACCGCTCGAACGGTGACTGTCGGGTAGGCTTCCAGACCAAAGAAACAAAAAAGCCACTGAAACAGTGGCTTAGATGTGTTTCTGGCGGAGACGGAGGGATTCGAACCCTCGATTCAGGTTTTGCCCGAATGCTCCCTTAGCAGGGGAGTGCCTTCGACCTCTCGGCCACGTCTCCGGAAGGGCGCGATGATAGCCTTTCCACTACGCCCGGTCAAACTCAAAAGCGCGATTAGTCTGCCTTGTCAAGGCCGAAAGCCTTGTGCAGGACACGCACGGCCAGCTCAAGATATTTTTCCTCGATAACGACGGAAATCTTGATTTCAGATGTCGAGATCATCTGGATGTTGATGCTTTCTGATGCCAGCGCACTGAACATCTGACTGGCTACGCCGGGGTGCGAACGCATGCCGACACCGACCGCCGACACCTTGCAGGTCTTGTTGTCACCGACGACGCCGCGCGCATCCAGTTTGGTCTTGACGGTTTCCAGCACCCCCAGTGCCTTCGTGTAGTCGCCGCGATTGACAGTGAATGAGAAGTCCGTCGTTCCGTCGTGGCCGACGTTTTGAATGATCATGTCAACGTCGATATTGGCCTCGGCTATCGGGCCGAGGATCTGGTAGGCGATACCGGGGCGATCGGGTACTCCCAACACGGTGAGTTTCGCTTCATCGCGATTGAAGGCGATTCCGGAGATGATCGGTTGTTCCATTTTCTTTTCTTCCTCAACAGTGATCAGGGTGCCTTCGCCTTCGTCGTCGAAGCTTGAAAGCACCCGCAATTTGACCTTGTATTTGCCGGCGAACTCCACGGAGCGGATCTGCAAGACTTTTGAGCCCAGGCTGGCCATTTCCAGCATTTCTTCAAATGTGATGGTGTCAAGTTTGCGCGCCTCCGGCACCACCCGCGGATCGGTGGTATAGACGCCATCGACGTCGGTATAGATTTGGCATTCATCGGCTTTCAACGCAGCAGCGAGGGCAACCGCCGACGTGTCCGAACCACCTCGGCCAAGTGTCGTGATGTTGCCATTCTCGTCGGCGCCCTGAAACCCGGCAACAACAACGACATTGCCTTCGGCCAGATCCTTGCGGATCTTCTCGTCGTCGATTTGAAGAATACGTGCTTTGGTGAAGGTGCTGTCAGTCAGCACGCGTACTTGCGCGCCGGTGTAGCTTTTCGCCTTCAGACCTTCTTCGTGCATTGCCATGGCCAGCAGAGCAATGGTGACTTGCTCACCGGTTGAGGCAATAACGTCGAGTTCCCGTGGATCGGGTTCGGCAGAAATCTCCCTGGCCAGCCCGATCAGGCGGTTGGTTTCGCCTGACATGGCTGAGGGAACCACAATAACGTCATTCCCTTGGGCTTTCCAGCGCGCTACTCGCCTGGCCACGTTTTTGATACGATCCGTCGAGGCAACCGACGTACCTCCGAATTTCTGAACTATCAGTGCCATGCAAAATCCAACTATGGGTCATGAAAGCTCGCGATTCTAACCCAATGTCGAGTTGAAACGTAAGCGCGATCCTTTCTTGCCGACTCAAACCCTTGTAGTCACATGGTCTTTAAAAATGCTACTTGCAAATCGATATGTAGCTGTTCTATACTGTGATCACCATAGGAAGTCATACACTCAGTAGTATCGACCGGGGTCGAAAAAACCTCGATTTCTCCATGGCACGCTTGCCAAACGAAAGGATCGCTATGAACACTTCAAAATCCACGGACAAGTCCGAGCCCCGCGAAATTCGTCGCAAGCTTGGTTTGAACCAACAGCAGTTCTGGTCAAAAATTGGCGTTACGCAAAGCGGTGGCTCGCGTTACGAGAGCGGTCGCAATATGCCGCGCCCGGTACGTGAGTTGCTCCGCCTTGTTCACGTCGAGCAGATAGATATCCAGCGTATCAAGCGCGAAGACATGGATGTTATCGAGTATTTGAAGAGTGAAGAATCCGAACTCTACAAGACACTGAAGAAATCCGCCAAGGCCAAGAAGAAGACGGGTTGATGTTCAGGGCGTCAGAGGTTGGCAACAACCTCGATGCCTAGCGCGGAGATGCTTCCGGCAAAGCGCTGGAAGTCTTCCTTGGACAGGTTGGATAGTCTTCCTGCGTCAGGCTGCATTGAAGGGCGTGCCAAACCATAAAGGTGCACGCCCTTTATCTTTCCCGCGACCGATTTCATAAACTCGCGAAACCCCGACCGTTCCGCCTCGCTTGCTTCGTCGCCGTCGATCGCAAAATAGCAGGTTTGCACCCATGTCGGCGCCAGTTCCGCGCATTGCAAGAGCGACCGCCTGACCTTTTCCGGCGTGGTATGGATGCCATTGACACGCTCGATTCCAATCGCAGTGGCCCGATCGAGCTTGAACCAGATCTCTCCATTGAGCGCACCAATAGCGGCGATCCCCTGACGCACGACCGGCCGGTGCATCAAGCTGCCGTTGGTAATCAAACGAAGCTTGACGCTTTCCAGCAACCCGCACTCCTGCAACACGCGCCCGACACGCTCAACAGCCTTGGCAAACTCCGGCGCGCTGGTTGGTTCGCCATTCCCGGAAAAGGCGACATCAACCAGTTGCTGTGCTTCCGGAGGGGCGAGTCGGCGTAGAGAGTCACCCGTCGTGATCCCGTTCAAAAAGCGCCGTAACTCATCTTCAAGCAAATCAAGATTCACTGGGGGCGGGCCCCCGCGCGTCAGATTCGGCACCTGGCAATAGACACAAGCCCAGTTGCAGGCGTTGTTGACGTTAAGGTTGATGCCTAGCGACAGGCCGCACGCCCGTCTCGATAGAACGGGGTAGACATAGGTCATCCCCGCGCTGTCACGACTATGATTCCTGACATTCAGCATGACTGGCAAACTCCACGGCTTCTCGCGCCAATTTGCGTACTCCAGGCACAGCAAGGTGCCCAATCCGGCAATGATATAATCATCGACTACATTTCCCCGAGTTTTTCAATGCTCATCACCCGCCGCCTTGAGTTCGATGCCGGTCATCGTATTCCTGACCACAAGAGCCAGTGTCGCCATCTGCATGGTCATCGCTATGCGCTCGAAATTACCCTCAGTGGCGACATCATCGTTCAGGCGGGCGATCCCGCCAACGGTATGGTGATGGATTTCTCCGAAGTCAAATCACTGGCGAAAGAGCACCTCATTGACCATTGGGATCATAGTTTTCTGGTTTACGCCGGTGACAAACAGCTTGTGGAATTCTTGAACTCGATTCCGGACCACAAGACCGTGATCCTGGACTGCATTCCGACCTCGGAGAATCTTGCCGTACAAGCGTTTTCGATACTCGACAGCGTATTTCAAGACACATATGGTAACCACTTGCGACTGGAGCGGGTTCGCCTCTACGAAACGCCCAACTGTTGGGCGGATGCAGGTCGCCAATAGATTCGTCCGGATCGCTGAATCAAATTCTTGTAACAGGCCATGATCCTCGTACTTTCTCCTGCCAAAGCACTGGATTTCACCACGCCGGCGACAATTGCCGATCATACTCAACCCGATTTTCTCGATCAGTCGCAGTTGCTGATCAAGCGCCTGCGTACCTTGTCGCCGCTTGAGATCGAGAAGCTGATGGGTGTGAGCAGCGCGCTTGCCGTGTTGAACGCGTCTCGCTACTCCGCTTGGGATCAGCCGTTTACGCCCGAAAATGCGAAACACGCAGTACTAGCCTTTAACGGCGATGTCTATGAGGGCCTGGATGCCAAGACGCTTTCTCCCGCGGACCTTCATTTTGCGCAGGGCCATTTGCGAATTCTCTCCGGGCTGTACGGTGTGCTGCGTCCCCTCGATCTGATGCAAGCCTATCGTCTGGAAATGGGAACACGGCTGTCGAGTAGACGCGGCAAGGACCTGTACGCCTTTTGGGGCAATCGCATCGTGGATTCGCTGAACTCTGCGCTGCGGGATGTCGAGGCACCGGCGCTAATCAATCTGGCATCGGCCGAGTACTTCAGAGCGGTCAAATTGCGGAGACTTGCCGTGCCAGTGATCCAGCCCGTATTCGAAGATTGGAGTGCGGGAAGGTACAGGGTTGTCAGCTTTTTCGCCAAGCGTGCCCGCGGGCTGATGGCGCGTTTTGCCGTCACTGGACGATTATTGCAACCGAAAGACCTGCAAGTTTTCGCTGACGAAGGCTATTCCTACACGGCGATGGCTTCAGACGAAACCCGCTGGGTTTTCCGGCGCAAGTTGCAGTAGGGTTTCGGCGGTTTCGGCCGTGACGATGGGGCAGGGCGGCGGATTTCGCCTGTTGCGAACCAGTTTGAGCAGCATTTTGTCACGGGTTATGAGCAGGTCGGCCTTGCTGCGGGCGGCAAGAACCAGGAATTTCTGATCGTCCCGGTCGCGACAGCGTGGCAGCAGGTAGTCCTCGACTCCGCTGGCGTCGCACAGGGTGGCGATTCCTCGGTAGCCCTCTATCAGGGCATTGCGTGCGGGCAAATCGAGCCCGAACTCCGGGTAGCGGCTTACTCTTTCCAGTTCTGCCAGGCATTCGCTATCGGTGAAACACGTCATGTGCCCATGATTGAGCGCTATTCGGAGGGCGTGGGTGTGGCGGTCGGCGAAGTGCAACATGTCCATTACGATGTTGGTATCTAGCACAAGGCGCATTGGGAATATCCGAAAATATGCTGGTTGGAGTTGTGCAGCGCATCATACGCACATAGAATCGTTCTGATTGTTTCCGTTGCTCTGTACTACTCGCCCATCGGGCCTACTGTGAAAATTCAAAATCGTGTTGCCCCTGTTACGCTTTATTGAAGAAATTACGTATTGCAGGGATCGGGCCAGATTGCCCCGAGCCTTGATGCGTGCGGTGGCAGTCCTGCTTGGCGATGGGGCGGATGTCGGAATTCTTTCGCGCGATGCGCAGGGCGAAACTGTCCTGAGAGTGTTTTCAGGGGTGACCATAATGAATTCGGCCGTTTTTCTATGGCCCGAGTTCCTTCAGGATGTCAGGAGCGACGGGAAGCTGGTGACCCGTTGCATTCGCGGCCGGAACTGCGGTGCCCTGATGCTGCAATCCTCCGAGCTCGGCTCCGAGCAGACGATCCTGGCGTATGACGTAAATCAGCTTGATGCCGCTGAGCATGCCGAAGAAATCGCCAGCCTGGCGCGAATGTATAGCAATCAGATCAAGCTTCTCGATTACAGCGAACTGGATTCGCTGACCCGACTGCTCAATCGCAAGACCTTCGACGAGACGTTCGACCGGCTGTTGACCGTCTCTTCCACCGATATGCCCGATGATGACTTCGACGATCGACGTTCGAGTCCTGATATGGGTTCGCAGGCGTGGCTGTGTGTCGTGGATGTCGATCACTTCAAGCGGGTTAACGATTCGTTTGGCCACCTCTTTGGTGACGAGGTTCTGTTGCGAATGGGCAAGCTCATGCGGAAGACCTTCCGAGGTGCTGACCGGCTGTTTCGGTTTGGTGGTGAAGAATTCGTCGTAATTCTGAACGCGGAAACCGAAGCCCTGGCATCGACCGGATTCAACCGCTTCCGTGAATCGGTCGAAAGCCATGAATTCCCCCAGGTCGGAAAGGTCACCTGTTCAATCGGGTTTACCGCCGTTTCGAACATCGACGTGCCCACCGATGTTGTTGGTCGTGCCGACGAGGCGTTGTACTACGCGAAGGAACATGGCCGGAATCAGGTCTGTTGTTATGAAAGCCTCGTTGCCGCAGGCGCAATTGCCAAAGCAAAGGCGGTTGAAGCGGCGGTCGATGAAGACTTCGATATTGACGCTCTTTTCGGGTGACCTGTCGGGATTGCGCTTGTTCAATTTGAGGGTGCAGTAGGGAGCGGAGAGAAGTCGCCAACATATGTCTGTTCAGTCCCAACAAATCCTGCTGCGCGAGGAAGAGGTCGAGTTCATTGCCATTCGGGCACAAGGTGCCGGCGGTCAGAACGTCAACAAAGTGTCGAACGCCATCCACCTGCGCTTTGACATCGGAGCCTCCTCGCTGCCTGAAGAAATCAAGAATCAACTCTTGCAGATGCGCGACCAGCGTATCAGCGCAGATGGCGTCGTGGTCATCAAGGCGCAGGCGCATCGCAGTCTGGAACGAAATCGCATCGACAGTTTGACTCGATTGCGCGAGCTGATTGCCCGTGCGGCCTTTGTGCCCGTTGTGCGGCGTCCGACCCGACCGACGCGTAGTTCACAGAAAAAACGTATAGAAAACAAAGTCAGGCGCGGGCTGGTCAAGGTATTACGCGGCCGGGTTGAAACCGACTAGCCGATATCCTGGGCAATCTGTCCATGCTCTGGATACAATCACGAATTCTGCCAATTGTAAGTTGCCTGTAGTGATCAGGTCGAAAACCTGAACATCAACAGGCGAATCGATCAATCACAATCATAAGCGCCCAAGGCGCAATCGAGGGAGTTATGCATTCTCGCCAAGCCGTGCCTGCTCTGACTGTCGGCGCTATCGGCGTCGTTTTTGGTGACATCGGCACCAGTCCCCTTTATGCGATGAAGGAGATTTTCAACGGCCATCATCCGATTCCGGTGACGCCCGAAAACATTCTCGGCATTCTCTCGATGGTGTTCTGGTCCATCATGGTGATGGTGTCGATCAAGTACGTCGCAATAATCATGCGTGCGGACAATCGCGGAGAGGGCGGTTCGCTGGCATTGCTTGCCTTGATCACCGATCGCGCCAAGAGTTCCGGATTGACGTGGATCGTTACCCTGCTCGGAATCTTTGCGGCTGCCCTGTTTTACGGCGACAGCATGATCACACCGGCCATTTCCGTCCTCTCGGCCGTTGAAGGGCTGGAAGTCATCGCGCCGTCTCTGAAGCCTTACGTCATTCCCGTAACACTGGGCATCCTGACCGGGCTTTTCGTGATTCAGAAACGGGGCACCGGAGCCGTCGGCATGCTGTTTGGGCCGATCATGATTCTCTGGTTTGCACTCCTCGGCATTCTTGGGGCCATGGAGGTGGCTCATAACCCCGGCGTGCTTGCTGCGCTGAACCCCCTTTACGCCATCAACTTCATAAATACCCATTCCGGACTCGCCTTTCTGGCCTTGGGTTCGGTGGTGCTGGCCGTCACGGGTGGCGAAGCGCTTTATACCGACATGGGTCATTTCGGACCGTTCCCCATTCGCCTGGCGTGGTTCGCTTTTGCCCTGCCTACACTGGTGCTCAATTACTTCGGCCAGGGCGCACTGCTGCTCAGCGAACCGCAAGCCATTGCGAGCCCGTTCTACCATCTGGCGCCGGACTGGGCTCTGGTTCCCCTGGTCACCATGGCTACGGTTGCCACGGTCATCGCATCCCAGGCCGTGATCTCAGGCGCGTTTTCAGTGGCGCGCCAGGCCATTCAGATGGGATTCTTGCCGCGCATGCTGATCGTTCATACATCCGGCAAGGCCAAGGGCCAGATTTATGTGCCATTCACTAACTGGACGCTCTATCTGGCTGTCGTCGCCCTGGTCATCGGGTTCGGGAATTCATCCAATCTGGCCGCCGCCTACGGCATTGCGGTGACCGGGACGATGCTGATCGACACCGTGCTGATCGCGTTTGTGATGGTGCTGATGTGGCGCTGGCACTGGAGTATCGTTGCGCTTGTTGCTGGCTCACTGCTCATCTTCGATCTTGCCTTCTTCTCGTCCAATATCCTAAAGATCCCGGCTGGTGGCTGGTTTCCGATCCTGATCGGACTGGCGTCATTCACCGTATTGACCACCTGGCGGCGTGGCCGCAAGCTGGTCGGCGAGGAAATGGCCAAGCAGAGCATTCCAATACATGCCTTCCTTGATTCGATTTTCGATGTGCATCGTGTCCATGGTACGGCAGTTTTCATGACCAGTACCAAGGAAGGCGTGCCTGCGGCACTGTTGCACAACCTCAAGCACAATCAGGTTCTGCACGAGCGGGTGGTCCTGGTTACCGTTCAAACGACCGAAGCACCCAATGTTCTCGAACACGATCGCATCTATCTACACCAGATGCAGCAAGGCTTCATCCGTTTGATCATCCGTTATGGCTTCATGGAAGACCCCGATATTCCCGGCGCTCTGATGAGCTGCAAACGCTTCGGCGAGAGTTTCGACTTGATGGAAACGACGTTCTATCTGTCGCGTGAAACCATCGTTCCGACATTGACTCGCAACATGACGTGCCTGCGCGCCCGCTTGTTCGCGCTAATGTCGAAAAACGCGACCAGTGCGACCGAGTTTTTCAAGATTCCAACGGGTCGGGTCGTCGAGTTGGGTACCCAGCTTGAAATCTAGCGATCTTGCGTGCACTCTTGCGCGCATCTTCATGCGCGCAAGGATCTCCTACAGCGTTTTCAGATATTCCACCAGAGCCGCTTTGTCCGTGGCCGACAAACCGGTTCCAAACTCGTGCCCCTGGTTGCTGCCACCCTTGCTTGCGGTATCCAGGCGTGTTCCAACGCGTTGGGCTTCGGGCGTGTCAGTGACGAAACCAACCTTGGTCTGATCGTAGACATCGTACCCGCGCCAGAATACCTTGGGGCGTTTGGCGACCGGTTCCAGCAGATCGCGCAAAGTGGGCACCGAGCCGTTGTGCAGGTAGGGTGCCTTGAGCCAGATTCCGTCAAGAAAAGCGGCGACATAGCCTTTCAGGTCCTCTTCGACCAGACCGCGGCGTTCCAGCCCCATGTCCTTGACTACCTGATTGGCCTTGATGGCGGCGCCCTTGTTCCACGAGTCGAGGCGACCTCGGTCGGTGCCGACCTCGGCCAGAAGTAGGGGCGTGCCGGTCTTATCGCTGGCGTGGCAGCTGGCGCAGTGAGCGTCGAACAGAGGCTTGCCAGCCGCCGCCTTGGCGTTATCGATAGGGAAGGGATATTTTGGCGGCGGTAGCTCGGAGAGATAGTCCTTCAGCCATTGCACCTGTCCGACAAAATCCGCCTTGTCGGCCGGAGCCGCGCCGAGCAGGCCGAGTGCGGAATCCATGATCACCGAGTAGGGATCGTGGCTGTCGCCGGCGTAATTCATGCGGTGGCCCTTGTCCCATACGTATTTTTTCAGATTCCAGACCGAGGGCATGTCGGTAGGGCCGAAGGTGTCGTCCATCGGTGCCTTGATCATGAAGTACTTTGTCAGGTTCATGGCGTCATCGCGGCCGCGTCCCCATTCCGGGAAATCTTCGCGGTAGATCCAGGCGAACTGCTCTTCACGTTCGATCAGGCGTTTCTTGGTGATGGGAATGATGAAGAAGCGATACAGCAGCTTGTCGATGAAATCGAGATTGGTGACCCGATTGATCTCGGCCATCAGAATGTCGGCGTTGAAACGCGGATCCTTGGCGCAGTCGACGAGGTAGCGGAAGAAGCTTTCAACGTTGGTTGTATGCGATGAGCCGCCGACCACGAACACCGGGTTGGCATCGGGTGACTCGCGGTAGCTGGTCGTGTGGCAGACGGCGCAGTTGTTGGCCACGCGGTCGAAGCCGATTTTCTTTTTGGTGAACCCCGTCGGCAGTTCACGGCCCTGCTCCCAGGGCACACCGAGCGCCGCATAGCCTCCGGGGATTACTTTCCCGTCCTGAGTCAGCTTTTCCGGAAAGACGCGCGGCAACACATAGAAGATCCAGTAGGGAATTCCCGCGTCGTTTTCGGCGCCGATGGAACCGTACTTGAAGCGCATTTCCGGCGTGGCCGTGACCCAATCCGGTTGCGGATGCTCGCGGAAGCCTCGGTCGTAGCCGATCATCGCGCCAAGCAGGCCGACAACCACCAGCGCCAAGCCTCCGATCTTGAGCCAGGTCTTGCATTTCGTGGTAATCATGATGTCATCGCCTTCAGAAGGTTTTCAGGAACTCGACCAGCGCCGTCTTCTCGGCGAGGGGCAGCTCGGTGCCGTAGGCCTTGCCCTCGTGGCCGCCATTGCCGTTGCCGGGTTGCGCGGTGTCGAGGCGGAAGAAAGTCTTGCCGTTGGCTTCCGGTACGTTGGAGACGAAGCCGAGTCTTGCCGGATCATAGACGTCGTTTCCACGGAAGAACGACTTGGGCCGTTTTGCGGCCGGTTCGAGCAGATCGCGTACGCTGGGGACCGAGCCGTTGTGCAGGTAGGGTGCGCGCAACCACAGGCCGTCGAGCGGCATGTTGGCGTAGCCGTGGGTCTTCTGGAAATGCGTGAAACGCCAAGGGTACCCGGCATAGAGGGTGGCCTGGTTCACCGCCAGCGTGTAGGTGTAGGAATCCAGACGGCGGCGATCCGTGCCGATTTTGGCCAACGGCACCACCTGGCCGACATGCTCGCCAGAAAAATCGCTTCCCGACGCGCCATGGCAGGCGGCGCAATATTCCTTGTAGATGGGCGCTCCTTTGGCGGCGAGCTTGTCGTCGATCGGGAAGAAGTCGCTGAAGGGCGGTGGCGTAACATCCATGATCCAGTCTTCGACACGGCGGATGCGGGCGATGTCGATGGTCGGCGGTGTTGTGCCGGTACCGAAGGCGGCGCTCTTGTTACGCTCCTCGACGGTGGTGTTGTTACCGTCCCAGTGTAACTGCATTTCCTTCGGCTCCTTGCGCTGGCGCTGACGCCAGATCGAGGGGAAGTCGGCAGGTGCGTCGAATTCCTTTGGATCGAGATGGGCCATCGGGAAGTTGAAGATGACTTTGGCCGAATTGAAGGTGTCGACCCGGCCCGGCCCCCACTCCTTCTGCTTGAAGACCCAGTCGAAGCGCCCGGCCAGGGCCAGCACCCGGTCGCGCATGATGGCGATGGCCACCGGATAGACCAGGTAACGGTCGAGCAGATCAAGGTTGGCACCCTGGCGCTCGATCTCGGGAAGGATGAATTCCTTGGAGAATTTCGGATCGGCAGCACAGCGGAAGAAGAATTCCTCGAACCCCTTCATGTTGAAGGTCGCGGCAGGCATGCCGAGGACGATGGTCGGCGCCGTGTCGGCGGCGGTGCGCACGGTGCTGACATGGCAGGCGGCGCAATTGACGAAAACCCGGTCGATACCCTGGAAGCGGCGTTTCGAGGTGCCAATAGGCAGATCCTTGTCGCTACCGTCAGGCTGTTTTTCATAGACCATGCCCAGCGACTGATACCCTTTGCCCGGCAGATACTGAGGGCAAACCTCGGGCAGCGCCTTCCATATCCAGTAGGGGAAGCCCATTTCATGCTCGCCGCCGGTGGAGCCGTACTTGAAATGTTCGGTTGGGCTCTTGTAGTCGACCGGCATATCGCCGCCGAAGCGCTGGAGCAGCCACAGTCCGACGATTGCCGGAATCCCAACGGTGACGATGACGAGAATCACGAAACGTCGTTTCCAGGGGTTCTCCGCGGGATCGGAAGGCATGTTTTTGTCTTGCATGGCGTTCACCTTGGTGATGGGTTTGTCGCAGGGCGCTGGGTGGGCAGGCAGGGACGCAGGGCTTCGTAGCCACCGGCCAGAAGAAGTGTCAGGTCCGGTGTCTTGCCGGTTTCGGCGCGCAACCAGTTACCAACCTGAGCGAGCAGTGCGGCGCGGGCCGGGCTGGCACGCCAGCCGGCGATATCGGTGCCAAAGGCTGGCAACAGGCTCTCCGGCGGCATGGGGGTCTTGTTCCGGTGTTCGGGCGTCTGATCGGCCATGGACAGTCGCACATAAAGCCGTGGTGCACACTGTCGTAGCTGAGCTTCCACCTGGCTGGCGGTACCCGTCAGGAAATTGGGGGGGAAAGTCTCGGCACTCTGATGACAGGTGGCGCAATAGGGATAGAAGCCCTGCAGGACAGGGGCAACTGGAACAAGCGCCGGGCCATCCGGGCCTTCGGCGAGGGCGGTCACTGCCTGCTCTACAGCGGGGAACTCTTCGCGCATTTCGATAAGGACTTCCCCATCGTCCGGTTTCCCCGGTGAGACCTGGAAGGCGATGCGTACCAGCGGGTTGCCATCGGCCCCCCGAGGCAGGGGTTTGTTATCCGGAGTGAAGGTATCGCGTTCGCCTGCACGGGGCGCCGAACTCATCAGTGCAATTGAATTGAAAGCACCGCTCGCAGGCAGGGTCAGGCGTTCCAGTCGGCCACCCGGCGACTGATTACGGGTTTCGACTCGACCGTGAGCGCGTGTCTTGTCCAAGGTCGCCGTCAGTTTCAATCCACTATTGCCGTCGCCAGGCTGGCAGCCTACTGACCAGCGCGAAGCGCCTGGCGTCATACGGCAGGGGGCATGGTACTGGATGCTTTGTGCCGGCCGAGCCGCAAGGGCGTCAACGAGGCGCTGCCGGTCTGAGGCAGAAACGAATTCGGCCAGCCCGCCGGTTATTCGGTCGATGGCGTCAGCCGTGTCGGCTCGCCAGATTTCCTGGGACGAGCGCCGGGTTAGCGGTTCGAAGAGCGCCGGGACGTGCGAAAAGCTTATGCGCCGGGCTATGTCGTCGGGCCCGGAACCTAAATCCTGCAGGGGATTGCGATTGGGGATGTCCGACGCGCCGATGGCCAGTCCGCCGGGCCAGCGTCGATCGGCTTCGGCACGAAACAAAGTGGAGTTGCTGTCGCTTTGGGCGGGGGCAACTGTTCCCTTGCGACCATCGGAGAGGGCATGGCGAAGCGCAGCGGTGAACAGGCCGGCACGACAGCGCAAGGCCGGCCGGTCCGCCCCGCCGCAACCCTCTTGCCAAAGACGCTGAGTCAGCGCAAAGCCGTTGGCACGCTTGATCGCGATGTCGATGGCGTAGGGGATATCAACGCCCCGTTCCGGGGGTATTCCGTAGAAATCTTTGCCACTGGCGGACAACAATGCGGCGACTTTGGGGTTGGCGTTTGTTTCGTCCCACAAGGCGCGGGAAAATATGGGTGCGCCATTCTGGTGGCAGGCATAACAGAGCGTACGATTGGCGTAGAAGACCTGAGGCTTGGCGCCAGCCCGGTAATTCTTGACCAGCTGGAACTCAAATCGACCGGCCGATTCGTTGTAACTGATGACTTCCAGCACGTCCGACTTTTCCTGGTAGCCGATGTACAGACGGTCTTTCAGCAACAGTCCTGAGGGCACGGACGGCGGTGAATCCACGGCAACCACCACGCGCGGAAACAGGAAGTAATCGGGCGCTGCCGCGGTACGCTGCAGCGAACGACCCAAGGGAATCAGAACCCGCTTGGCCGGGTACAGCAGACTGTTGGGATCGCGCTTGAGTTGGGTATCAAGGCGGGTGAGCAGCTTTGTAAAGGGAAAAGGGATGTCATAACCCGCCGTTTCATGACCCTCAACCCCCTTCTCGCGGACGGCGAACAAGCGATCAAACAGCGAACGGCCCGAAGGCGGCAGGTTCTCGCCCGGCATTGCCGGATCGACTACCCATGCCGGAGGATCAGCCTGGGGGGCCGACATGGCCGTTCCACTGCAAGGGGCCAGGCACCAGAGGACGGCGAGAAGAGCCGAAGACAACTTCATGGCGAATTGCCCGAATCACGTGCCAGCACCGCTCAGGGTTTGGCGGCAGCGACAACCGCGGCGGTTCTCACCTGCGTTCCCGGCCAGCAGTCTTCCTGTACCTTGCCGGTCTTGACGAAATCCTCCTGCGCCTTTTCATCGGTTGCCTTGTCGTAAAGCGTGAAATTGAGGGCAAAGCCGCGATCAAGGTAGGCCCTTCCAAGGTAGAAACCGGGACGAATCATGCGGATTTCGTCGCGCACGCGCAGTCCGCGACGACCCGCCAGAAAATCCGGGCTCTCCTGATACCCCGGGATTTCGTCGGTGAAGAAGTAGTCGATAATCACTGACTCGCGGCGCGAATCGAGCAGGCTCTGGCCGCAGTACAGCTTGGCCGGGAAGAGTAGCCAGGTTTCCTTGCCGCCGTAACTCATCTTCTTCGGCTCGCCTTCGACCAGACCGATCTTCTTGAGGACCGATAGATCGTCGATGCGGTTGCGCAGCACCCGCTCGTCACGGAAAAACACCTTGCCCCGCCACAGCGCTTCGCCGATATTCTCGACGACCAGACCCTTGAGGTGCAGCGCCGTGCCGGCAAAGCCGCCGACGATTTCGGAAAGGCGGAATTTGCCGCTGCTGCCCCGCGGCAGCAGAATTCGGCCATCAAACGCGCCGTCGGGTATGGGGCCGGCCGTCAGACGGGCATAGATCTGGTCAAGCTGTTCCTGATCCAGGGTGGCGAGGTAATCCGGCGTGATCTTTGCCAGTTCGGCCGGGGCGATAGGGTACTTGTAGTCGACCTGAGCCAGATCAAGCTTCGACGAGTACGTCTGATCGTAGGGTGCGAAGGCAATGTTCGGCGGTTCCGGTTTGCTGCATCCGGTGAGGAAGAGCGCTGGAACAGCGAGGGCGGCCAAGGTGATTCGGCCGGTAAGCAGACGGAAAATGGTCGGCAGTCTCATGTGGTGATCTCCCGGAGCCTTAGAGCGTGGCGAGGAAGGCTGTGAGCGCCTTCTTGTCGGATTCGGAAAGGTCTTCGCCGAAGCGGTGGCCTTCATTCTCGATTTCCTCGGTGCAGGTCAGGTAATTTGCTTTGAGGAAATCGCGCTTCTCGCGCAGGATTTCCGCAAAGCGTGCCGGGTTCTTCAAGACATCGTCGGCGATGGCCTGCAGCGTTGGCACGAGGTCCTTCTTGCCCGAGGCTTCAAGCTTGGCCGGATCCCGCTTGGCGAGGAAAAGGTCGGCAACCAGTTGCTTGTGCTCTAGCCCGTTGAGGAAGCCGACACTGCTGCCCGCCGGGATCTTGACCTGACCAAAGCCAAGCAGCGGCTTCTCGGTCTTGCCGTCGAGCGGCCGGATGCCGACGTCGATCAGCAGATCGGCATTGGTCAGCGTGCGCTTGATACCCCTCTCCTTCGGGTTTAGCAGGTCGTGCATCGAAAGCTTGTAGAGCTTGAAGCGTCCTTCGACGCTCGGGTCAAAACGCAGGCACTCGGGCTGCTCCGCGAGCAACTTGCCGTCGGCATCGACGTAACGCACGCGGTCAAAGTTGTTTTCCTTGTTGGCCGGTTTGCCGCAGATTTCCGGACCGATGGCGTTGTTGTGCATGAATGGCGCGGTGGCCCAGACATTGACCAGCGAGATGTTGCGCATGTAGCCGCGACCGCCATCCTTTAGCGTGTTGCGTTCCGGGATGTCGGCAACCATCGGACGCTGGCGCAAGCTGTCGGATTGATAGCCCATGTAGAGGCGACCCGCCTCGTGGTTGGAGTGCAGCGAACGACAACGGAAGGTGCCGACCTCGGTAACCGGTGTCGACTGGTCGTTGCCGAGGAAATCGGCGCGCACCTTGCGCGGATGTGCTTCATTGGGCGCGGCGAAATCGCGATTCTTGAATGCGCCGCCGGTGTTTTCCGGAATGCTCGAATGACAGCGCGCGCAGTTTTCGGCAAAGACGCTCTGGCCGCGACCGACGGCTCCGCTACCGAATTCGGCTTCCAGTCCGGCAACCAGATCCGCGCGACCGTAGTTCTCCGAAGGATTGCCGGCCTTGCGCAGATTGGCACGGGCGGCGTAGAGGTCACTTTCATCGGACTCGGCCGAGGCGAAGAAATCCAGGACGGTCTGCAGGCGATCCTCGATGGCGCGGAAGTTCGGGCAATCGCGCCGGCATTGGCCAATGTCGAACGATGTCTGGTTGAATCCGCGTTGCTGTGGGTCGACCTGCCGCATGTCCGAGAAGTGATTTATCCAGCATTGCTCGGAACACGAACCAATGTTGAAATAGACCCGCTGGACGGCTTCCAGGGCGCCGGTGGAATCCTCGCTACCCTTGAGTATGTGATGGACACCGGGCAGCACGACCTTCTGTCCACCGAGATTGACTGGCGTCGTATCGTCGTTGCGCGTGCTCTGCAACCAGCATTTGTTGTTGCGGCCGGGTTCGCACCAGCATTTGCTTTCGTCCTTCTCGGTGCCGCAGGTGTTGGTTTTGCGCCATTTGGTGATGGTTTCACCTTGGAACACTGGGCGCTGGGCGACATTGATCAGGGCATTGATGGTGCCCGGGTTGTTGATCTGGTCGTTGGAAATGGCCGAGGTGTCGGTGACTCCTGGCCTGGCGTGCGCAAACATCTGAAACTCCAGACTGCTCCTGGGCATGCCGGAAACCAGTAGCTCGGACATGCGGGTGTATTGATTGCCGATCAGCCCCTTGAGGTTCTCCCATTTCGGATGCGCCGGATCGGCCGGCGGATTCAGGGGGTCGAAAGCAATGTGACACGAGCCGCAGGCGGTGCCGATCAGGAAAGGCGGCTCGACCGAGCCATCGGCCAGCTTGCTCACCCGTTGATCGGATTCGATGCCGGTTTGCTCCGATTTGGCGGCGTTGAAGCCGGCCCAGGTGGCCATACTGCCGTTCAGCTTCTTCCACTTTTCGGCATCAAAGCGCGGGTTGGGGAACTTGCGGATGCCCAGGGCGCCTGTCGATGTGCCGAACTTGAGATCGCAGGCCGAATGGCGCTGATCCAGCTTGCCGCCCTGGCTGTGCGGATCGTCGGCGTCCAGCGCGGCATCCTTGAGCCCGCAAGCCGGGTCGACATAGCCGGGCTTGCCGACATACTTGAGCAATACGTCGTCTCCGGGACACCAGTCGAAGCCGAAGGTTTCATCCGCAGTTTTGGCAGGGCAGTCGGGATCGCCCGGTTTGCAGCATGACGGGTCGTTCATGATGCCCCAGGCCCAGAAGCGGTCATCGCGCTGATCGCTGCGCAGTACCCGGAACCAGTCCACCAGCACGCCGACACGCTGCTGGAAGGTATAGGTATGGAAACGGTCGTTACCGGCAGTCGCCTTGAACCAGATCAGGCGTCCGACGCATTCCGATTCATTGAGGCCCTCGCGGGCGCAGGCCTCGAAGTAGGGCGCATCCTGGTCTACGGCTGCGGCCTCCGGAAGTGGTCGGCCAGGAGTCCCTGGATTGCCTGGTGCTGCCGCCGGCGCGTTTTCGGCATGTGCTGCACCAAGATTCTGGTATTGGACAAGCCCGATACCGGCGACAAGGGTCACGAATGCCGCGATAGCGGCCAGCAATGTACGTTTCATTCGTTGTCTCCCGTTCAACGTTCTGATCCCCCGGTCCGCCGGGCCCCCGATCATCTGTCAGTGACAATCGTAGTGTTTTGAAGTTCAAAGACGGTATTAGTTCTGTGTTTTTTTAAAACTAGCGCTACGGCTCCACGCAGAGGTTTGCTTTTTACCTTGTTCGGATGCTGGAGGCAACGGTCTTTGAGTGCGCATGACATATGTGTAACAGGGCAGAGCTAGCAGGTTCAATGCAGCGCCAACGGAAAATCCATTCCGTTCGAGCTGACCACCGGGTACTGTTCTTCCGAACGATAGCGCCGCGTGAGTTCGGGCATTGCTTGTTCGACAAAGACCATCAGCTTGCGAGCGGTTACATCTTTTTCGCCGCTTGCTGCCTTACCCATGAGGCCTTCCAGCAGGGTATAGGTGAATACTCCGTGTCCCAGCGCATCCAGTTCCGAGGCCGGTTGATCCTTGGTGGTCGCCGCGATCATGTGGGTGCCGGTCGAGCGCGACAGTTGGGCAAGAGCGCGTCGTTCTTCGAGCCCACGGAAGCTGATTGTCGCAGCACCCGATTTGCACGCGTCGATTATGACCATCAGCTTTTGCGCCGGGATCATTTTTACGGCTTCTGCCAATTCGCGCGAGGAAATCCCGTCACGTTGCAATACTTCCGGGCGTTCAGGTGTCACCAGATCGTAAGGAATGAACATCCAGTCTTCATTCAACGTCTCGCCGTGACCGGCGAGATATACAACCACAACATCGTCCGGCCGGGCCTCGCGCAATTCCTTCAGGCGTGAGCGAATATTGGTCTGCGTGGCATCGTTGTTATAGATCTCGTCAACTTTGACATCCTTGAACAGTCGACCGTAGTTATTACGAAAGAATCGGGCCATGCCTTGCGCATCGGGTACCGAGAAACTCAGGTTCAAGACGGCATTGCGGTAGGAATTGATGCCTACCACGAGGACATACAAGCGTGCCCGTTGATCACTGGCTGCATACTCGATCGCGCGTTCGATCGCTTCCGATTCAGTTCGGTCGGAACCGAGTGCAAGTGCGCGGAAGACATTCTTGCCGGCTTCAAGGGGCACGTCGTAAACCTTGATGACATGTCCCTTGCCCGCGGTGCGGGTCGTTTTGATCGCAGCCGTGTCGGCAACGATCTTGCCATTATGATACAAGCGTATCTCGTCGACTCCGCTGCCGCGGTCGTTGGCAACGATTTCAAGGCGCAGACGCCCATTCTTGGCCAGCTTTTCCGCTTCCGGCGTAAGCAGGGTCACGCTCGGCGGCAGATTGATACCTTTGCGCAGGTCAGCCATTTTGGGTGGCGGGGAAGCTGGAGACGCTTTCGGCGGCGACAAGACAGCGGCGATGGCAGGCGGGTTGTAATAGCGCTCGCTGAAGCGCGCCACCGGCAAGAATTCGGCGGATTGATCAGGACCGCGATTGACGTGCCAGCCGACCAAGCCATCACCGTCCTGGCTGGCGGAAAAGCGTCCGTCCGGCGTCCACATCACCCAGCGTTGACGGTCTTCATGCGGAAACAGCGCCAATTGCTCAGCACCGTCCTGGCGTCGGTACCAGCGTATGGTTCCGTCGCCGAGTGCGGCGACTACCCAGGGCTTCGCCGGGTCGGAATTGTCGATATCCACCGCCCAGCAGGGCGCCGGCGTCGCGGTTCGCCACAATTCGCGCCCGTTTGCATCGAAAAGTCTGACGAACCAGTTGCTGCCCAGGGCTGCCGCATCGCCGGCCGCTGAAACCGATGTCGAAACGCTCATCTCCCCAGGTTCCAGGGCGACCGCCTGGCCATTGATCAGGGGTTTCTGCGAATCCTTCCACTCGCTGACCTCCAGGCCCTTGCCGCCAACTGCCTGCTTGGGAAGCGCTGCGTCCTGGAGAATCAGCACCTGATTGTCGAGGTCAAACAGCGCCGGATGCCGCCCGCCAAAGCCGTACGCAAAGCCGATGGCATGACGCGCTTGCTGTATGCCGAAGCCAGACCAGTTGGCCCGAAAATCAGCCAGCGGCACGGTCTGACGATAGCTGACTGCACCCTTGGCATCGACGATTCCCCAGCTTGCGTCCGCAGCGGCAAATACCACGCGCTGATCGGGAAGCGCAGCGAGACCGGTGACGCTATCGCCGGCGACCGTGACGTCCGTGAACGCGCCGCGGCCGCCATCGTCCCAGCGTCGCAAAACGTGCTCGGACGCTCTTTTTCGCGAAGTGCCGGCAGCATAGAGTGTATTGCCATCCGGCGACCAGGCGACGCTGGTCAGATTCCCGTCGGAGAGGCCGCGGATGTCGGGCGAATAGGCCGGCGTCAGATCATCGGCTTTCACTACCGCGACGCGCCCCGCATCCTCGAATCCAACCGCCAGAAATTTCCCGTCGGGTGAAAAACGTGCGGCAAAGGGGTGCTGGCCGCCGCTGACGCGTGTTTTGGCGATCAAGCTTAGTCCGCTCGCCGTAATTTCGTACACGCGGACGTACCCGTCATACGCGGTACTCGTCAGTCGGCGGCCGTCGGAACTAAAACTGACGCTGTACGAATCACCGCCATAGGCGCTGTCTTCACCCAACAGCGCCGCACTCGACCAGGCATTGCGGCTGGTGAAAACCCGGATGCCGTGGCCGCCCCAAAGTGCGACTGCCAGCATTTTTCCGTCCGGCGAAAAGGTCAGATGGTTGATCACATTGGGCATCCCGCTCAGGCGCAGGCGCATGGCGCCGCTTTCCCTCCGGAAAATATAGACGTCGTTGTCGGCACTCCAGCCGCCGACTGCGGCCAGATCGCCTTGCGGCGTTAGCGCCGCAGCGTAGAGCTTGCCCTCATTCCCCGGACCGATCGGGGGCCGCAGGACGCCGATCGGCTGGCCGTCTGAAAGCCGCCACAGCCGCGCGGTCTTGTCGTCGGACGCCGTGAGCATGATCTGTCCGTCGGCGTCCACCGCAAGGCTGCGAATCGACGCCGTGTGCGTACCAGTTTCGATGCGCAACAACGGCGCGTTTTCAGCCGCCCCAGCAAGCAGGTGGGCGCTCAACAGGATCGCAGTGACGACGCGGCGTAGCCAGAAGCGGCTCACGGATTGCCCACTACGCAACAAGGCTACAACCGACCGAGATATGGATACAGTCATCACGACCATTTCCGAGTCATTCGCGGCAAGCGAGCAGGCGGAATTCGACCCGCCGATCGAGTGCATCGCTGGCATTGTCCTTTCCAGTCCCGATCAGGTTTTCACGCGACCCGTAACCGGCAGCGATCAGACGCTTATCCAGGGATGGTGTCTCATCGACCAGTCGCTGACGGACGTATTCGGCGCGCAAGGCGGACAGGCGCTCATTGACGGATTCCGGCCCGCCACGACTGGCGTGGCCAATGATTTCCATGCACGAATTGCGCTGCGCCGCATGCTGCGCAAGGCTCTTCAGCCACATATCGTAGGGTTCCTTGGCGGTGCCGCCGTGTAGCGAGGTTGCGCCGGGACGGAAGGTAAACACAACAGAGAGCTTGCCCGCATCGAGTCCGAAGTCGACAATTCTGCCGAATGCCTGAGCGCTCTCCTGGCGGCGCCCAAGCTTACTGGCCGCCAGATAGTTTCCTGTCAGCGTGCGAAATTGCTGTCCGGCAGGCGTGGCCCCGGCTTTGACAAAGAGCGCCAGTGCTTCCTTGAAATGTGCGCTGTTATAGGCGCGGATGCCTTCGTTGATCAGTGCGTCGGCAACCAATGAATCGATATAGGCAGGGCTGACTTCGCCGTCCAGCTTGGAAGCCTGGCACGTTGCGACATAAGCCTCGCCGGTCGGATCCCGCGTCCAGACAGGAGCATCACTGAAGAATGGCAAGGGTGCTGAATCGACATTTTCCATACGCGAACGCGCTACGGCCTTGCTGACGATACGCCTTGACTTGAGGTCGACGAGAGCCAGGCAGAATCGATACGATTCGCGTACGCCTTCCGTTTTACCCAGCTGATTGATCGGCGTGAAGGTGCCGACGACCAGCAAGGGCGATTGCCCAAGATTGGCTGCCGTAAACGGCTTGACCTCGAACTGGGGATATTTCGCCTTCACCAGATTGGCAACATTGGTTTCCATTTTCCGTGTCGCGGCAGTTTGCATGCGCGACACGCCGTCGATCAACGGGTCGATGACGACTGGCCGACGCATTGTCTTGTCCGCTGGATCGCCGGCCAACTCCGCCTTGGAAAACAGAGTATTGGCGGCCTTGAGGACGGCTTCATCGTGCGGCAGAATTGGGATTTGCAGGATCGGGGAAGGCGGTGGGGGTGCCGGGGGTGCGGCTTTTTGCGCCGACTGATCGGGGTCAGCGGGCATTGTAGTTTCAGTGGAGCAGGCGCCCAGCAACGCCAGGATCACCAGGTACGGCATAGCAACCAAACTGCACTTCGACGAAATCTTGTTATTCATCTGTCTCTCCCGTATCACGCCGGTGACGAAAAGACCTTCGGCAGCAGGTAGCACTGTAGTTGGCAAGCATTAGAGCGCGCAAACCCAGCCGAGTTCAGTCGTTTGTCAAATGGGCAAGCAGCGTATTACGAAACAGACCGCCCATTGAGGCTGAAGCTTAGCGGGCGCCCCAAGGCATGACCGGCACCGTGGAAATGCTGTTGGCCGGCGCGCCCTCAATCAGCTTGCGGCTGATCGCCAGATACACCAGCGTGCGGTTGGCTTCGTCCCACAAGCGGATGACGCGTGTTTCCTTGAAGAAGATCGAGGTGTCCTCGGTGAATACCGTGGCGTCCTTGGGCAGCTTGTCGGGCAGCGTGATCGGGCCCGTTTGTCGGCAAGCCAGAGAAAATTGCGAAGGATCCTGCGCCAGCCCGAACGAACCGCTGATGCCGCCGGTTCGCGCCTGGCTGACATGGCAGGTCACGCCCGGTATCTTGGGGTCGTGAAACGACTCGACACATACCTTGTGATTGGCGCCGATCAGCTTCCATTCGGTGGTCACGCAGCCGACATTCTCCGCGAGCGAGGGGTTGGCCAATAGCGCGAGTGCTACGAGCAGGGCAGGTTTCGTATTCATAGGATCAAATTCCAACTTCCCGGGAGGTTCGGTGCGGGTGAACGGTCCATGTTCGAAGGTAGATCGTTCATGGGGTGCGTGGCACCTTCGCGACGTGCTGCCGAATTTCGCGCAACTTCGTCCTGAGTTGTCCGGCGTTGTCGCGGCTCATGCGGATCATGATTTTCTGGCCGGCGGAACGTGCTTCCAGCTCCGGATCGGCGTACTTGAAGAGAATTTTCGGCTGTACCAGCTTGATCGGCTCGTCTGGTTCCGGCGACGCCAGAAGATCGTCGATGGCCTCAACCAGACGGTCGTTGAAATACCCCTTGGGATAGCCGATTTCGATATAAGCGCGCTGAAACAGCGGGTAGAACTGGCGATACAAATCGACCAGTTTCTCGGTATCGACGGACTGGATCAGCCGGACATAGGAAGAGTAGCGCTGCGGGTTCTGCACACTGATGGAAAGCGCATTGCCTTTCCCACTGGTCAGGAAAGCACCTTTCACGCGTTTCAACGGCACCACTTTCGCCGGCAGATCCTTACGTGGGAGGTTGTCCACGGTGACGACAATCTTGTGAATCAAGGCTTCGGGCTTGAGCAGTGCTTTCCATTGTTCGCCCAGAACCTGGATCAGGGGCTTGAATATTGACGGATCGCTCTGCTCCAGGTCGGGCAACGGTTCAACCGGCGCTATCGTTTCCAATGGATGGGCGATTGCGGGTTCAGCGGGCGCTGTTTCTGGCTGCGCGATCGGTGCAGTCAGCGGCGGAGTCGTTTCCAGCAAAGGAGGGAGCGGCTCGGCTTCCCGATTCAGCGGAATGTAGATTGCAATTGCTGCACCAAACAGGACGATGGCAACAACCGCCCAGACTTTGCTTTGCATCAATCAGTCTCCCGTGGCAGTATTTTCGGTGTTCAAAGGATAGACCACAACCGTTTGCTTGTGCGTTTTCGAGCGGGAGAAATTCAGCGTCCCCTGGAAGCAGGTCGTGCTTTCGCGCTGATTTCCGGAGGCTGCGGGCTTGGCAGGCACGCTGAAGATTCGCTCGTCGAATGCGATGCCTTCCCGGACCCGACTGCTTTCTACTCTCCGGTCTCGCGCCTGAAGGATACTGCCAGCGCGCCGTTAGCCGTGCGCAACTCGAGCCGGTCACCGTTCAGCCGGAACGTGGCGGTCGTCTGTAGTGCTTCGAGGTAAAGTCGTTCCTGATTCATCATCCCATCGGGTTCGGCACAGAACCTGCGCGTAGCGCCCGCCGCGCCGATGCGCATGCTTGGGCCGTCCAGCGTATAGGCAGCAAAATACTGGTTGCAGCCGGCGCTTCCGCTCACCCGACCGTTAGTGCCAAAGCTGGCGCTGATGCGGCTGCCCAGAAGCAGACTGACGGCGCCCTGTTTGCCGTTGTTGTAGAGCACGACTTCCCATGTCGTGCCGACCGGAGATGTGACCGCCGGTACAAACGTGGCGAGCAGGTTGCCGGCATCGTCTCGCAGGCTGAGCCGGTCCCGGTCGAGCGCAAAACGCGCTGCTCGCTGCAAGGCTTGGCGATAGTCACGAGCTTGTGCCTCAAGCTGATCCGGGCAGGCCATCAAGGTGCCAGCCAGATTTTCGCCAATCCGGATCGAGTCGTCTCCTGAGGTGTGGTTTCCTTGGTACTGGTTACACCCGTCGTTCCCGCCGATACGATTGTCCGAGCCGAAATTGAGCGTCACAGGAGGGGTTTTCGCGACTGCACTGCTTCCGAGGGCTTGCAAGACCCAGTGCGTGCCTGCGAGGGGTGGATTGCTGCTACGCTCGCTCGTGGTCGGGCGTGGAGTGGGTGCGCAAGCCAGCATCAACAGTGTAGCCAACAGGACTGCCGCCGTTCTTGTGTGCATAAAGGCGCTCACTGTGGCCCGAGTTCCGACAGACGCTGGGTGATGCGAATGATCTGCACCCAGTCGTGGGTAGCGATGTCTTGGGAGTGTGCGAGGTGATTGCGCAGCGATTCCAGCTCCTTGGTGAGTAGTTTGGCGGTCCGCTTCGATTTTATGCCCAGGGCCTCCAGCGCGGCCTGGTCCTCAAGCAAGATCTGCATCTTGTCGGAAAATTGCAGGCAGTCGATCAAGTTGCTATGCAAGTTGCGGCGCTCCCGTTCCTTCTGCAACTCCCACGCTTTCGTCAGGCGGGCGGGGGCCAGTAAAGCTTCCCAGGTGTTGCCGGGGAAGCACCGCTCGATGAATTGGACCAGCCCCATTTCGTAGAGGGTGATGGCGCCGAACAGCCACATGCGCACGACCGGCTTGTTAACGGCGTTACGAGTGATAACCCCGACGATCGTATCGAACATGGAGACGAAACAGTGTTCGTGCCGTGTCAGGATGCCAAACACATCGGTGAGCGGCGCGCTGCCATCCAGCACCTGATCGGCCGAGATGTGCTGCATTAGCTGCCCACTGGGCGCAGAGTCGCCGGCCGCCATGTCGGTCAGGCGCAGGTAGCCTTGGACTGTGCCATCGACGCGGATGCCGGCGATGTTCAGATGCCGAGATTGCATGACGCGTGCGACAGCGCTTTGCGCCTTGTCGTCGTCGAAAGAGAGCAGGGGTTCGACGATATCGCTTGCGCTGAAGGTCTCCCGAAACAAGCGCACGATCTGCGGGTTGTCCAGGTGTGGGATCAGGGCCGCCAGACTCGCAGATGCCGGTGGCGGTACGGTCCTTTGCAAGGCCCTCAGCTTTTCCTGCGTGCTGTCATGTAGCGCGCGCGCCTGCCTCATCAATTCCGGCTCGCCTTCACCGAGTACCGCCAGCAGCGCTTCCATTTCCTGCAGATAGACCTGGGCGAAGCGCGGGTCGTGGTGCGCAATGTCCTCGCAGTTGTCGATCAGGTCCGCGAGCTTGATCGTCTTGGCGCGAGGCGAGGCGTGGGCGGTGTGGCGGCGGTCGATTTCCTTGCGCACGGCACGGTTTCCGTCGCTGGGCCGGCTTACGTCGGTCAGCGCCTCGACCAGCCCCGCAACCGGTGCGCCAAATTCGCTCTCGACGTCCTCCATGGTGGCTGGCGTGTCTTCGACCACGTCGTGGAGCCATGCCGCAGCTATCATTTCCTCGTCATGGGTGACCGAGGAAACCAGGCGCGCTACGCGCTCCAAGTGCACTCGATAGGGCTGATCGTTGTACTTGCGGCGCTGGTCGATGCGCTGATGTGCGCTCGTTGCGAAGGTTCTGGCACGTTCTATCAACTCGGACATCGCTTGATTTTAGGGTGCTGCCGGTCCCGGTCCTGTAAGTGTTCATTGGCCTGAAGCAGGAGGAAGATTAGTGCGGCAATCAGTTTAGCCGTTTTTCGGCCGGGAGGAGATCATGCCGTTACGCCGGTCGCATGCGCAGCTCTGGACGTCCGGAAAATGGTCTCTGCCTGCGCCATCCCAAGCCTCAATTATTGACCATACCGTTACTGTTTGACTATAATTGCGCCTTTTTATCGGGGGTGTGCTATGCGTCAAAAACTGGTTGCAGGCAATTGGAAAATGCATGGTGGGCTGAAGACCAACTTGCAGTTGCTTAAAGATGTCGTAGCCGGCGTGGCTGGATTCAACGGTATGTCGGCAGCCGTATGCGTTCCTTTCCCCTATCTGGCACAAGCGCAGTCTGTATTGACCGGAACCCCCGTCGCATGGGGCGCCCAGAATCTGAGCGAACAGGCGCAAGGCGCTTTCACCGGCGAAGTCAGTGCCGCGATGCTGCAGGATTTCGCTTGTCGTTATGTACTTGTCGGTCACTCCGAGCGCCGGGCGATCTATGGTGAGTCGGACGCCCTGGTTGCCGAGAAGTTTGCAGCGGCGCTGGCGGCTGGTTTGTGCCCTGTATTGTGTGTCGGCGAGACGCTGGATCAGCGTGAGGCCGGACAGACCGTTGCCGTGGTTTCGGCCCAGATTGATGCAGTGCTCAAGCGTGCGGGCGTTGCAGCGTTTTCGGGTGCTGTCGTCGCCTACGAGCCGGTATGGGCCATCGGTACCGGCCGCACGGCGACTTCCGAGCAGGCGCAGGAAGTGCACGCAGCCATTCGCGCGCAGATTGCCGCTGCTGATGCCAAGGTGGCCGAGGGGCTACAAATCCTTTACGGCGGCAGTGTAAAGCCCAACAACGCAGTCGAGCTTTTCGGCATGGCCGATATTGATGGTGGCCTGATTGGGGGCGCGTCTTTGGTTGCTGCTGATTTCCTGGCGATTTGCCGCGCAGCTGCTCAATAAAGAGACAAAATGGAATATCTGTTTTCTGTGGTTTTGGTCGTTCACATTCTGGCGGCGATCGGTGTCATCGGTCTCGTGCTGGTTCAGCACGGCAAGGGAGCTGACATGGGCGCAGCTTTCGGTAGTGGCGCTTCGGGCAGCCTGTTTGGTGCGACGGGGTCTGCCAACTTCCTGAGCCGGACAACAGCGGTGCTAGCCGCTGTTTTTTTTGTGACCAGCCTTTCGTTGGCTTATATCGCCTCCAATAAACCAAAAACGACTGGCAGTGTGATGCAGGATGCGGTAAGATCGCAGGCTGTTCAGGAGCCGGTTGCGGCCGGTGCCGACAAGGCTGGAACTCCCGTGGAGTCAGGCTCCAAGACCAAAGATATTCCGCAGTAGATTGACTGTATGAAAGCGGCGGTGTGCTTTCCCTCGTTCAGGCACATCGCCGCCTGACTGTAGCAGTGCCGACGTGGTGAAATTGGTAGACACGCTATCTTGAGGGGGTAGTGACTTAGGTCGTATGAGTTCGAGTCTCATCGTCGGCACCAAGTGGAGTTACCCGATTGGGAAGCTCTGGTTGAAATGTAATTGATAGTGTGGCGGATCATGCTGGAAAACTATTTCCCGATACTTGTTTTCATCCTGATTGGAATCGTTTTTGGTTTCGCGCCGGTCATCACCGGCATGATCGTAGCGCCCCATCGCCCTGATAGCGAAAAACTTTCACCCTACGAATGCGGCTTCGAGGCTTTCGAGGACGCACGTATGAAGTTCGACGTGCGGTATTACCTGATCGCCATCCTGTTCATTCTGTTTGACCTCGAAGTGGCGTTCCTTGTGCCATGGGCGTCGATCTTCAAGGAAATCGTCCAGACGGATTCGGTCAAGCTGTTCGGTTTTGTCGAGATGCTGGTCTTCATCCTCATTCTTGTCGTGGGCTACGTCTATGCCTGGGTCAAGGGTGCGCTGGATTGGGAGTGAGCAAATGGGTATTGAAGGCATTCTCCAGGAAGGCTTCATCACGACGACAGCTGACAAGCTGATCAACTACATGCGAACCGGTTCGATGTGGCCGATGAGCTTCGGTCTGGCCTGTTGCGCAATCGAGATGATTCATGCCGGTTGCTCGCGCTACGATCTGGACCGTTTCGGCATCGTGTTTCGACCCAGTCCGCGACAGTCGGATGTGATGATTGTTGCCGGCACCCTGACCAACAAGATGGCGCCGGCCATGCGCAAGGTCTATGACCAGATGGCCGAGCCGCGCTGGGTGATCTCCATGGGTTCCTGCGCCAATGGCGGCGGTTATTACCACTATGCGTATTCGGTTGTCCGTGGATGTGACCGCATCGTTCCAGTCGATATCTACGTTCCCGGTTGTCCGCCGACCGCCGAGGCGCTGATTTATGGCCTGATCCAGTTGCAGAACAAGATTCGCCGCACCAGCACCATCGCCCGCTGAACCAAACGAGAAGCCCGGAGTATTTCCAATGTCCGCCAAGCTTGATCTGCTAAGCCAAAACCTGCAACAGCATTGCGGAAACCGCATCACGTCCCAGCAGATCGCCTTTGGCGAAATCACGATCGATGTCGATGTGGGCGATTATCTTGAAGTAATGACGACACTGCGCGACGAACCCGAATTGCGTTTCGAGGAGTTGATGGATCTCTGCGGTGTCGACTATTCCACTTACAAGAATAGTGCGTGGACCGGAAAGCGATTCGCTGCGGTAAGTCATCTGGTTTCGATTGCGCACAACTGGCGTGTCCGTGTCCGCTGTTTCGCGCCGGACGATGATTTCCCCTCGATCCCCTCGATTACTTCGATCTGGAACTCGGTCAACTGGTTCGAGCGCGAGGCATTCGATCTGTTTGGCATCGTTTTCCCAGGGCACAACGATCTGCGCCGGATTCTTACTGATTACGGATTCATCGGGCATCCTTTCCGCAAGGACTTTCCGATATCCGGTTATGTCGAGATGCGCTACGACCCCGATCAGCAACGCGTCATTTATCAGCCCGTGACGATCGAGCCGCGTGAGATCACGCCGAGAATTGTCAGGGAAGAGGGTTACGGGGAAGTCGACAATGCCTGATATCCAGAATTACACGCTCAACTTCGGGCCACAGCATCCGGCCGCACACGGCGTATTGCGCATGGTGCTGGAGCTCGATGGCGAAGTCGTCGTGCGTGCCGACCCGCACATTGGGTTGCTGCATCGCGCGACTGAAAAGCTGGCGGAAACCAAGACCTGGGTGCAGTCCGTGCCGTACATGGATCGTCTCGACTACATGTCGATGATGTGCAACGAGCATGCCTACTGCATGGCGATTGAACGGCTGCTGGAAATCGAGGTGCCGATTCGCGCCCAGTACATCCGTGTGATGTATGACGAAATTACGCGAATTCTGAACCACCTGTTATGGATTGGCGCGCATGGCCTTGACGTCGGCGCGATGACCATGGTGCTTTACGCCTTCCGTGAGCGTGAAGATCTGGTCGACTGCTACGAAGCCGTGTCCGGCGCCCGGATGCACGCGGCGTATTACAGGCCGGGGGGCGTCTATCGTGACCTGCCGGACAGCATGCCGCAGTATCGCGAGTCGAAGTGGAAGAGCGCGGCAGAAGTCAGGAAGATCAATGAAGTGCGCAGCGGCTCTCTGCTGGACTTCCTCGGGGATTTCGTCAGCCGTTTTCCAAAAATACTCGACGAGTACGAAACCCTGCTGACCGACAACCGGATATGGAAGCAGCGTTTGGTCAACGTGGGTATTGTTTCTCCCGAGCGCGCCATGCAGCTTGGTTTTACCGGCCCGATGCTCCGTGGTTCGGGTATCGCCTGGGATCTGCGCAAGAAGCAGTCCTACGAGGTTTATGACCGACTCGATTTTGACATTCCGGTTGGCGTGACGGGAGACAGCTATGACCGGTACCTTGTTCGCGTCGAGGAAATGCGTCAGTCGAATCGCATAATCAAGCAATGCATCGACTGGCTGCGTGTCAACCCGGGTCCCGTAATTACCGATAACCACAAAGTGGCGCCGCCGTCGCGAGCGGACATGAAGTCGAATATGGAGGAGTTGATCCACCACTTCAAGTTGTGCACCGAGGGCATTCATGTCCCGGAAGGCCAGGTCTACTCGGCCGTTGAGCACCCGAAGGGTGAGTTCGGCATCTACGCGATTTCGGATGGCGCGAACAAGCCTTACCGACTGAAGATACGCTCGCCGGGTTACGTCCATCTGTCGGCAATGAATGAACTGACGCGTGGCCACATGATTGCCGACGTAGTAACGATGGTCGGCACGATAGACATCGTTTTTGGCGAGATTGACCGCTGATGCTGACTACAGAATCCTTGCAAAGAATTGATCGAGAGATCGCCAAGTATCCGGCTGACCAGAAGCAGTCGGCGGTGATGGCAGCGCTGGCGATCGCCCAGGAAGAACAGGGCCGGTTGTCGAGCGAAGCGATTGAGTTTGTTGCCCACTATCTTGGCATGGCGCCGATGGCTGCCTACGAAGTGGCCAGCTTCTACAGCATGTATGACCTGACCCCGGTAGGCAAATACAAGCTGACTGTCTGCACCAACCTGCCGTGCATGTTGTCCGGTGGTGTCGATGCGGCCGAGTACCTGAAGAACAAGCTGGGCGTTGGTTTCAATGAAACGACGCTCGATGGGAAGATCACGCTCAAGGAAGGCGAGTGTATGGGCGCCTGTGGCGATGCGCCCGTGCTGTTGGTTAATAACCGTCGCATGTGCAGCTTTATGCAGCCGGAGCAAATCGACAAACTGCTGGCGGAGCTCGAATAATGGCGATCCTCGGTGCAATCAACCCGATGCTCACCGTCGGCCTCGACTATGAAAGCGATCGTGCCTGGCGACTGGATGGCTACGTCGAGCGTGGCGGCTATTCGGCGCTGAAAAGAATTCTTGCCGAGAAAATGCCTCAGGACCAAGTGATCGGCGAAGTCAAGAAATCCGTACTGCGCGGTCGGGGCGGTGCCGGTTTCCCGACCGGCTTGAAGTGGAGCTTCATGCCGCGTGCCTTTCCGGGCGACAAATACGTGGTCTGCAATTCGGACGAGGGTGAACCGGGAACCTTCAAGGACCGCGACATCCTGCTCTTCAATCCGCATTCGGTGATTGAAGGCATGGCAATTGCCGCCTATGCCATGGGAGCTTCACGCGGTTACAACTACATTCACGGTGAAATCTGGGAAGTCTATACGCGTTTCGAAGATGCGCTGGACGAAGCCCGTGCAGCCGGCCTCTTGGGAAAAGACATACTGGGCTCGGGATTTGATTTCGATCTCTTTGCGCACCATGGTTACGGCGCTTACATCTGCGGCGAAGAAACCGCACTGCTCGAATCGATCGAGGGCAAGAAAGGGCAGCCGCGCTTCAAGCCGCCATTTCCTGCATCGTACGGTCTTTACGGCAAGCCGACGACGATCAACAACACCGAGACGTTTGGCGCCATTCCGTTCATTCTTGAGCTGGGTGGCGAGGCTTATCTCGAAGCCGGCAAAGCCAACAACGGCGGCACCAAACTGTTCTCGATTTCCGGCCACGTCAACAAGCCGGGAAATTATGAAATTCCGCTCGGTACGCCCTTCTCAACGCTGCTCGAGATGGCCGGCGGCATGCGTGGCGGTCGCCAGCTCAAGGGCTGCATCCCCGGTGGGTCATCATCCCCCGTGGTGCCGGGCGACATCATGATGGAGTGCACGATGGATTACGACTCCATCAGCAAAGCCGGCTCAATGCTCGGTTCTGGCGCGGTCATCATCATGGATGAGACGACCTGCATGGTGAAGGCGCTTGAGCGCTTGTCCTACTTCTACTACGAAGAATCCTGCGGACAATGTACGCCATGCCGCGAAGGCACCAACTGGCTCTACAGGATCGTTCACCGCATTGAAAGCGGACAGGGGCGCCCGGAAGACCTTGATCTGCTCAACAGCGTGACCACCAACATCATGGGCCGCACCATTTGTGCGCTCGGTGATGCCGCCTCGATGCCAGTGCAGAGCTTCGTCAAGCATTTTCGAGACGAGTTTGCGTACCACATTGAACACAAGAAGTGCCTTGTTCCGCTGGATGTTCAGCGCGCGGGAAGCGGCTTCTTCAAGGCAACGGTCTAAGGTAGCGATATGCTTGATATTGAAATCGACGGCAAACAGGTCCAAGTACCAGCGGGGGGCACCATCATGGATGCCGCCCAGCTCGTCGGCGCTTACATCCCGCATTTCTGCTACCACAAGAAACTCTCGATCTCGGCCAATTGCCGGATGTGCCTGGTGCAGGTCGAGAAAGCTCCGAAGCCCTTGCCGGCTTGCGCAACGCCGGTCACCAGTGGCATGAAGGTGTTTACCCACTCGGAGCTTGCCGTCAATGCCCAGAAGGGCGTTATGGAGTTTCTGTTGATCAATCACCCGCTCGATTGCCCGATCTGTGATCAGGGTGGCGAGTGTCAGCTGCAGGATTTGGCAGTGGGTTATGGCGGGAGCGCCTCACGTTATCAGGAAGCCAAGCGCGTCGTTTTCCACAAGGACGTGGGTCCGCTGGTGTCGATGCAGGAAATGGCACGTTGTATCCATTGCACGCGTTGTGTCCGTTTTGGCCAGGAAATAGCCGGCGTAATGGAGCTTGGCATGGCCAACCGCAACATGCATTCGGAGATCCAAACCTTCGTTGGCCGCACGGTCGATTCCGAATTGTCCGGCAACATGATCGACATTTGTCCGGTTGGCGCATTGACTTCGAAGCCATTCCGGTACTCGGCCCGCAGCTGGGAGCTGTCGCGCCGCAAGTCGGTCAGCCCTCACGACAGCCTGGGTTCAAATCTGACGGTGCAGGTGAAGAGTGATCGCGTGATGCGAGTTCTTCCTCGCGAGAATGAAGAGGTCAACGAATGCTGGATATCCGACAAGGATCGTTTTTCCTATGAAGCGCTGAACGTCGGTGATCGTCTTCAGAAACCGATGATTCGTGTCGACGGCGCTCTGCGTGAAGTCGAATGGAATGTCGCGCTGGACTACGTTTCGCATGGACTCAAGGATATCGCCGCACAGCACGGCGGCGAGCAGATCGCTTCGCTCGCGGCGCCTAATGCAACACTGGAAGAAATCTATCTGTTACAGAAACTGACCCGTGGTCTGGGTTCGGGGAACGTCGATTTTCGTCCGCGTCGCCGCGATTTTTCAGCCGATGGTCAATTGGCCGGCACGCCCTGGCTCGGCCTCAGGCTTGCACAGATCAATGAGCTTGACGCAGCGCTGGTTGTCGGGAGCTTTTTGCGCAAGGATCATCCACTATTTACCCAGCGGCTGCGCCAACTGGCCAAGAAATCGGGCAAAGTCAGCCTTGTTTCTGTCACCGGTGATGATCCCCTGATCAAGCTGCATGAGCGCATTACAGTGTCGCCGGCCGAATTGCCGCTCGCACTGGCCGGCATTGTGAAAGCTGTGGCTCAGCTCAAGAGCGCCACGCCTCCGGCCGGACTGGAATCCGTCGAGCCCAGTGCAGCGAGTACAGCCATTGCGGAAAGCCTGTTATCGGGCGAGAAGCATGCCATCTTCCTGGGTAACGCTGCCGAGCAAAGCACGCAGGCAGCTCAACTTCATGCACTGGCCTCCGAACTCGCGAGGCTTACTGGAGCCAGCTTCGGTTTTATCGGCGAAGCAGCAAACAGTGTCGGTGGCTATGTTGCCAAGGCTTTGCCGACGGCTCTCAATGCCTACGATATGTTCGCGCAAGCGCGCAAGGCCTATGTCCTGTTTGGCGTCGAACCTGAACTCGATTGCCACAACCCGCAACTCGCGGTTTCAGCACTCAGGCAGGCTGAGCTTGTTGTGATGCTGACACCTTTCAGGCATGAAGCAGCCCTTGAATACGCCGACGTGCTGTTGCCGGTTACCCCTTTTACCGAGACATCGGGTTCGTATGTCAATACGGAGGGCCGTGTGCAGGGAACAGTCGGCGTCTGTCGACCGCTGGGTGATTCCCGTCCGGGCTGGAAAGTCCTGCGCGTTCTGGGGAATACGCTGGCGCTGCCTGGATTCGATTACGAATCCAGCGAACAAGTTCGTGACGAGATGCTTGCTCCGGACCAGCAATTCGTTGACGGCCTGAATAACGGCCTCAACGACATCGGCGGCTATGCACTGGCCGGCAAAGCCGGCAAGGACCTGCAGCGCATTGCCGATGTACCGATCTACGCGACCGATCCGCTTGTGCGCCGTGCGGCCTCGCTGCAGCAGACCCATGACGCTGCGGCTCCAACGGCGCGCATGTGCGCATCGACTCTGGCACAAGCGGGCTTCGTCGACGGCGAATCGGTGCGTGTCAGGCAAGCGCAGGGTGAGGCGCTGATGACAGCCAGCCTGGATGAGACTGTCCCTGCGGGTTGTGTACGAGTCGCAACGGCGCACGTATCGACTGCCGCGCTGGGTGACATGTTTGGTGCGATCAGCGTGGAGCGTGCGTGATGATTGATACGCTACAGCAATTGCTGCCGGGCTTCTTGATTCCGTATTTGAACTGGCTGATGGACTTGGGCCATGACATCTTCGGCGCCGCCTGGCCGAACATTCTGACGGTGGTGTGGACGGTGATCAAGGTCATGCTGATCATTGGGCCGCTGCTCCTGATCGTCGCCTATGTGACCTTCTGGGAACGCAAGATCATCGGCTGGATGCAAGTGCGTATTGGCCCGAATCGCGTCGGACCCTGGGGCCTGATTCAGCCGATTGCCGATGGCCTCAAGCTGATGCTGAAAGAGGTTGTGATCCCAGCCGGAGCAGACAGAAGCGTGTTCCTGCTGGCGCCGGCCTTCGCTTTTGCTCCGGCGCTGATGGCCTGGGCAGTGATACCTTTCAACAGCACGCTGGTGCTGGCCAATATCGATGCCAGTCTGCTTTACATTATGGCAATTTCCTCACTGGGCGTTTACGGGATCATCCTTGCCGGATGGGCGTCCAATTCCAAGTACGCATTTTTGGGCGGTATGCGTTCCGCCGCGCAGTTGATTTCTTATGAGATAGCGATGGGATTGGCGCTGGTGGTCGTTCTGATGGTCTCGAACAGCCTCAATCTGGGCGACATCGTCGAAGGCCAGGGCCAGGGCCGTTTTGCCGAAATGGGTCTGGGCTTCCTGTCATGGAACTGGTTGTCGCTGTTGCCGATGTTTGTTGTCTATCTGGTTTCCTGTGTGGCTGAAACGAACCGCGCGCCTTTCGACATGGCAGAGGGCGAATCCGAGATCGTCGGCTTCCATGTCGACTATTCGGGGATGGCGTTCGCCGTATTCTCTCTTGCCGAATACTCGGCAATGCTCTTGTGTTCGACATTGACCTCGCTCCTGTTCCTTGGCGGCTGGTTGTCGCCCGTCGGTTTCCTGCCGGACAGCATCTTCTGGTTGTTTGCAAAGATATTCGCCATCATCTACTTCTACTTCTGGATTCGCGCCACCTTCCCGCGTTATCGCTACGACCAGATCATGCGTCTCGGCTGGAAAGTGTTCATACCCGTGTGCCTCATCTGGCTGGTGGTTGTCGGTTGCTGGATGATGTCGCCGTGGAACATTTGGAAGTAAGAGGCCAGTCATGGGTTCAATGAAAGATATTTTTAACAGCCTCCTGCTCAAGGAGTTGTTCAAGGGCATGTCGGTGACCGGGCGTTACATGTTTGCGCGCAAGATTACCGTCCAGTATCCCGAGGAGAAGACGCCGCAGAGTTTCCGCTTCCGTGGTCTCCACGCCTTGCGCCGCTACCCGAATGGTGAGGAGCGTTGCATTGCGTGCAAGCTCTGCGAAGCGGTGTGCCCGGCCATGGCCATCGTTATCGAATCGGCGGAACGCGAAGATGCGAATGGGCAGAAATCGCGCCGCACGACGCGCTACGACATCGATCTGAGCAAGTGCATTTTCTGCGGCTTTTGTGAAGAAGCCTGCCCGGTCGATGCGATTGTCGAGACGCGCGTTTTCGAGTACCACGGCGAAAAGCGCGGCGATCTTTACTACACCAAGCCAATGCTGCTGGCCAATGGCGATCACTACGAAACGCAGATCGCCGAGGACCGCGAACTTGACTCGAAATACCGCTAACAGGCACTGACTCGATGGAATTCAAGACCTTCGTTTTTTACTTTCTTTCCACGATTCTGGTCTACGCCAGTCTGCGTGTCGTGACCCTGCGCAATCCGGTTCACGCCGCGTTGCATCTCATTCTTGCTTTTTTCAGTGCGAGCGGCGTGTGGGTTCTCTTGCAGGCGGAATTTCTGGCCATTGCCCTGGTTCTCGTCTATGTCGGGGCCGTCATGGTCCTCTTCCTGTTTGTCGTCATGATGCTCGATATCAATCTGGATCGGCTGCGCGAGGGCTTCTGGAGCTACCTGCCGATGGGCGCTATCGTTGCACTGCTGATGGTTGCCGAAATGAGCCTGGTTCTTTGGGGCAATTACTTCAATTTGTTCGAGAGCAATGTTCCACAGACGGATGCCAACTTCAGCAACGTCCAGGCGATCGCCCGCCTGCTGTTTACCGAATACGTCTATCCGTTTGAGCTGGCCTCGGTCATCCTCCTGGTCGCTATCGTAGCCGCAGCGGCGCTGACACTGCGTGGCAAGAGGATGAGCAAATCGGTCAGTCCGTCGCAGCAGGTTTTCGTCAAAGCGAAGGATCGTGTTCGTGTGCTGCAAATGCCGGCCGAGAAGCGCGAGTGAAGACGGACTGTCTTTTAGCGAGTTGAGTTTGAGTTACTGAAGAATTGAAATCGAATCCCCGAGCATTCGGGATTCAAGAATACGACGTGCTGGCGCGTGGCGCCATCACATGAAGAAGGAACCAGGGAGGCACCTTGCTTACACTGTCCCATTTTTTGATACTAGGCGCGATCCTGTTTGCAATCAGCATCGTCGGTATTTTCCTTAACCGGAAGAATCTGATCATCATCCTGATGTCGATCGAACTGATGCTGCTTGCGGTGAACATGAACTTCATCGCTTTTTCGCATTACATGCAGGATCTTGCCGGGCAGGTCTTCGTCTTCTTCATTTTGACCGTTGCCGCCGCCGAATCGGCGATCGGTCTGGCGATTCTCGTCGTGCTGTTCCGTAACCTGAAGACCATCCACGTGGATGATCTGGACAGCTTGAAGGGTTGACCATGGAAATGCAAAGCCTGTACCTGCTCGTCCCCCTGGCGCCACTCGTCGGAGCCGCCATCGCCGGTCTTCTCTGCCGCGTGATTCCGCGCTGGGTGGCACATACGGCCGCCATTTCCGGCGTGGCGATTGCCTTCATCGCATCGGTAGTGATCTTCAAGGATGTGATGGCCGGCAATACCTTCAACGGTCCGGTCTATGAATGGCTGACTTCCGGCGATTACAGTTTTCAGGTCGGATTCCTGATCGACCAACTGACGGTAACGATGATGCTGGTCGTTACCTTCGTTTCGCTGATGGTGCATATCTATACCATCGGCTACATGCAGGACGATCCGGGCTACAACCGTTTTTTCAGCTACATCGCATTGTTTACCTTCTCGATGCTGATGCTGGTGATGAGCAACAACTTCATGCAGTTGTTCTTCGGTTGGGAAGCGGTGGGCCTGGTTTCCTACCTGCTGATCGGCTTCTGGTACACACGCCCGACCGCGATTCTGGCCAACATGAAGGCCTTTCTGGTCAATCGCGTTGGCGATTTCGGTTTCATTCTCGGGATCGGCCTGGTGCTGGCGCATTTCGGATCGCTCGATTACAAGACCGTTTTTGAGCACGCGCCCTCGCTGGCAAGTTCCACAATCACCTTATACGAAGGTTGCGAGGGAGGCACCGTTTCCCTGATGAGCGCCATCTGCATCCTGCTGTTCATCGGTGCGATGGGCAAGTCGGCGCAGGTTCCACTGCATGTCTGGTTGCCTGATTCGATGGAAGGTCCGACGCCGATCTCTGCGCTGATCCATGCAGCGACCATGGTCACCGCCGGTATCTTCATGGTGGCACGCATGTCGCCACTGTTCGAACTCTCCAATACGGCGCTGTCCTTTGTCGTGATCATCGGATCGATCACTGCGCTGTTCATGGGCTTTCTCGGCATCATCCAGAACGACATCAAGCGTGTGGTGGCCTATTCGACGCTCTCGCAGCTCGGTTACATGACCGTGGCGCTGGGCGTCTCGGCTTACTCGGTGGCGATCTTCCATCTGATGACCCATGCCTTCTTCAAGGCGCTCCTCTTCCTTGGCGCCGGCTCGGTGATCATCGGCATGCACCACGATCAGGACATCCGCAACATGGGTGGTCTGCGCAAGTACATGCCGATTACCTGGCTGACATCGTTGATCGGTTCGCTGGCGCTGATCGGTACGCCATTCTTCGCCGGTTTCTACTCGAAAGATTCAATTATTGAGGCGGTTGCGCTGTCGGACATTGCCGGCTCGGGATTTGCCTACTTTTCGGTCATGGCCGGTGTGTTCATCACCGCTTTCTATTCCTTCCGGATGTACTTTCTGGTGTTCCATGGCGAGGAGCGATTCGGCAAGCCGCACGACGCGGCACACGCTGCGCACGACAGTCATGCCAAGCAGGATGCGCATGACGACCATCATGCCGATGACACGCATGAAGAGCATCATGGTCTGGCGCCCGGCCAGAAACCGCATGAGACACCCTGGGTGGTGACCCTTCCGCTCGTACTGCTGGCTATTCCTTCGGTCGTTATTGGTTACATCGCCATCGAACCGATGCTGTTCGGCGACTATTTCAAGGACGCCATTTACGTCAATGCCGAAGCCCATCCGGTAATGGAAGAGCTTGCGCACCACTTCCACGGCGCTACTGCCATGGCACTGCACGCCGTCAGTACGCCTGTGTTCTGGCTGGCATTCGCGGGCGTTGCACTGTCGTGGTTCTTCTACCTGAAGCGGCCCGCCATCCCGGCTGCGCTCAAGGTGGCCAGCGGGCCGATCTACACCCTGCTAGAAAACAAGTTCTACTTCGACAAGTTCAATGAGGTGGTCTTTGCCGGCGGCGCGCGCCTGCTCGGCAGAGGGCTCTGGAAGGGCGGCGACGCGGGCGTAATCGACGGTTTTGTCGTCGGTGGTGCGGTGCGATTGGTGGGCTGGGTCTCGACGATGGTTCGCTTCTTCCAGTCGGGGCACATTTACCACTACGCCTTCACGATGATTTTTGGTGTCTGCGCGCTCCTTTCCTTCTGGCTGCTGCGCGCCTGAACTGTATAAAGAGACTGGGAACGATATGTCAGGTTTGCCGCTTCTCTCACTCGCCATCTGGGTTCCGATTCTGTCCGGCATTGTCGTGCTGGCGACCGGATCGGATCGCAATGCACCGCTGGCGCGAATGCTTGCCTTGCTCGGCGCGGTTGCCGGCCTGCTGGTCACCATCCCGCTCTATACCGGCTTCGACATGACGACGCCGGCGATGCAGTTCGTCGAACTGTCGCCGTGGATACCGCGCTTCAACATCAACTACCATCTGGGCGTTGACGGCATCTCGATGCTGTTCGTGATCCTCAACAGCTTTATCACCATCATTGTCGTTCTCGCTGGATGGCAGGTCATCGACAACAAGGTGGCTCAGTACAACGCCGCTTTCCTGATCATGTCGGGTCTGCTGAACGGCATTTTCGCGTCACTCGATGGCATGCTTTTCTATGTGTTCTTCGAGGCTTCGCTGATCCCGCTCTATCTGATCATCGGCGTCTGGGGCGGGCCGAATCGCGTCTATGCCGCATTCAAGTTTTTCCTGTTTACGTTGATGGGTTCGCTGCTTTTCCTGATTTCGCTGATCTACCTTTTTGTTCATTCGGGCGGCAGTTTCTCGATTCTCGACTGGCAGCAGATGCCGATCGCCATGGTGCCCCAGATGTGGATCTTCCTGGCTTTCCTTGTCGCCTTCGCCGTCAAGGTGCCGATGTGGCCGGTACATACGTGGTTGCCGGACGCGCACGTTGAAGCACCGACCGGCGGCTCGATCGTGCTGGCTGCCATTGCTCTAAAGCTGGGTGCCTACGGCTTCCTGCGTTTTTCGCTGCCGATCGCACCGGATGCCTCGCAAGAGCTTTCTGGCCTGATCATCGGCCTGTCGCTGATCGCCATCATCTACATAGGTCTGGTTGCACTGGTTCAGGAAGACATGAAGAAGTTGGTGGCCTATTCGTCGATTGCCCACATGGGCTTCGTGACGCTGGGTTTCTTCATGTTCAGCGCGCTCGGTCTGGAAGGAGCGCTGGTGCAGATGGTTTCGCACGGCTTCATTGCCGGTGCCATGTTCTATTGTATCGGTGTCATGTACGACCGGGTACATTCGCGCCAGATTGCCGATTATGGTGGCGTGGTCAATACCATGCCGAAGTTTGCCGCCTTCTTCATGCTGTTCGCCATGGCCAACGCCGGACTCCCGGCGACGTCGGGTTTCGTCGGTGAATTCATGGTCATTCTGGCAGCGGTCAAGTTCAACTTCTGGGTCGCTTTTGCGGCGGCAACGACGATGATCGTTGGCGCGGCCTATACGTTATGGATGTACAAGCGCGTGGTTTTCGGTGCGGTGGGCAATCATCATGTGGCCGAGCTTGCCGACATCAATGCACGCGAATTTTTCGTTCTGCTCCTGCTCGCCGCTGGCGCGCTGGGCATGGGTATCTACCCGCAGCCTTTCACTGAAGTCATGCACAGCTCCGTCAATGAGTTGTTGCGTCACATCGCTGTAAGCAAGATCCTATAATTGGTATCCGCTATGACGCTTGCCGAAATGCAATTTGTACCGCCTGACCTTCGTCTGGCCAGCGCGGAGATTTTCCTGCTGGCGATGGCTTGCCTGATTCTGATCGTCGATCTGTTCGTCAAGGACAAGAAACGCACAGTGACTTTCTTTCTTACGCTGCTGGCGCTGGTCGGTGCGGCAGCCGCCACGATCCTGACAAGTTCCGGAGAGATCGTTTATACCTTCAGCAACATGTACGTCGGCGACCTGATGGGCGACCTGCTCAAGCTCTTGCTTTACGTGACCGTGATGGTCGTGCTGGTCTATTCACGCGGCTATCTCCAGGATCGTCCGCAAATGGCCAAGGGCGAGTACTACTCGCTGACCCTGTTTGCCACGCTGGGCATGATGGTAATGATTTCAGCGAATCATTTCCTGACGGTATATATCGGTATTGAACTGCTTTCGTTGTCGCTCTACGCTTTGGTCGCGCTCAATCGCGATTCAATCCCTGCAACCGAGGCCGCGATGAAGTACTTTGTACTGGGCGCACTGGCTTCCGGCTTGCTGCTCTACGGCATGTCGATGATCTATGGCGCCACAGGGTCGCTGGAGATTTCTGCAGTTTCCGAGCATCTGTTCAGCGGGCAGGTCAACAAGGCAATCCTCGGTTTCGGGCTTGTCTTCCTGGTGTCCGGTATTGCCTTCAAGCTCGGTGTCGTTCCTTTCCATATGTGGATCCCGGATGTTTACCACGGCGCCCCGACGGCGGTAACGCTGTTCATCGCCAGTGCACCAAAGCTCGCTGCGTTCGCCATGGTCATCCGCCTGCTGGTGAACGGGCTGCTTGTCGCTGCGCAGGACTGGCAGACGATGCTGCTTATCCTCTCGGTTCTATCGATGGCTGTCGGCAATTTTGCCGCCATCGCGCAAACCAATCTCAAACGCATGCTCGCCTATTCGGCCATTTCGCACATGGGCTTCATGCTGCTTGGTTTGGTGACCGGTGTCGTGGGAGGCGATGCGCGCTTCGCCCTCAATGCCTACAGCTCGTCAATGTTCTATGTCATCACCTACGTGCTGACCAGCGCCGGTACTTTCGGAATGATTCTGCTGCTTGCCCGTGCCGGCTTTGAATCCGATGAAATCAGTGACTTCGCCGGGTTGAACAAGCGCAACCCGTGGTATGCAGCTCTCATGATGATGATGATGTTCTCGATGGCCGGCATCCCGTTCTTCGTTGGCTTCTTTGCCAAGTTCTCTGTACTGCAGGCCGTCGTTGCCGCCGGTTATCTGTGGCTGGCCATCGCCGCCGTGTTCTTCTCTCTTGTGGGTGCCTACTATTACCTGCGCGTGGTCAAGGTCATGTATTTCGACCCCCCGGCAGACAAGTCGCGCATCGAAGCGCCAATGGATATAAAAATTCTGCTTTCGGCCAACGGTCTGGCCGTCGCCCTGATTGGAGTTTTCCCGCAGACCTTGATGTCGCTCTGTGCATTTTCCTTGTTGCGTTCGCTGTAATCAGTCTGCTTACTACACTTTGACGCAATGGACGCCCCGCTGGCCGGGGCGTTTTCATTTGTGGGGATACAGATGAAAAAACAACTCGCCAATGAGCACGCACACCTGGAAGAGACCCAGATCGAAAGCACACAGGTGTATCGCGGAAAACTGCTCGATGTGCGCCTTGATCGAGTGCGCTTGCCGGATGGGCACGAAAGCGCACGGGAGTATGTCATCCATCAGGGTGCTGTGGTCATCATTCCCGTGCTCGACAGTGGAGAGTTGATCTTCGAACGGCAGTATCGCTATCCGCTGCGCAGAGCCTTTCTTGAGTTGCCGGCCGGGAAGATTGAGGACGGTGAAGACATCCTCAAAACCGCAACGCGGGAACTGCTTGAGGAGACGGGGCACAGCGCAAGCCAGTGGCGCTACCTGGGGGTGGTGCATCCCTGCATTGGCTATTCCAACGAGCGCATCGAGATCTATATCGCGCAAGGCCTGCGACGCGAATCAGACCAGCAGCTTGATCACGGCGAGTTTCTTGACGTGCTGAACCTGAGCCTGGACGAGGCGTTGGACGCGATTCGCCGCGGTGATGTCACCGACGGAAAAACCATCGCGGCTCTCTTCTGGGCAGAAAAAGTCCTGCGTTCCGGCTGGTAGGGATCCGCAATGCAATACCGGTTCTGCCCTACGCCTGAACGGGCTCCATAGGGATGGCGCTTATCGTTCTTCCGGGTGGGTGTAGCATTATCCCTGCAGCACGGACAATACCGGCCGAAGGAGACTGATTCCATGACGCATACAATTGCAGACCTCCTGCAACCGCTGGCGCAAGCGCGGGAGGTGGTGGTTTTCACGGGTGCCGGCCTCTCGGCGGACAGCGGCATCCCGACCTTCAGAGATGGCGCCACCGGCCTGTGGGCCAACATTGACCCCGAGGAAGTCGTGAGCATCGAGGGCTTCGAGAGGGATCCGGACAAGGTCTGGGCCTGGCACGAGTCAATGCGGTCGCTTGTCGCCGATGTATGTCCCAATGCCGGACACGATGAGATCGCGGAACTCGAAAGCCTGTTGCCGAATGCCCGGGTGACTGTAGTCACCCAGAATATTGATGGCCTGCATCAGGCCGCCGGGAGCACTCGGGTCCTGGAAATTCATGGGAGTGCTCTGCGCGTTCGCTGCCATGATCATTGCGGATTTGTCGAAGCATGGGAGGCCGGCCAGACGCCACATCGGCGCTGTCCCTCCTGCGGTGCTCCGGCGCGTCCGGATGTCGTCTGGTTCGGCGAAGCTCTGGACGAGGAAGTGTTCTCACTGGCGGCACAAGCCACGCTTGACGCCGACGTTTTCTTCACCGTGGGTACCTCGGCGATCATCCAGCCTGCGGCGAGTCTGGCGATGGCAGCGAAGGAGTACGGCGCCCTTTTGATCGAAGTCAATCCCCATGAAACGCCATTTTCTGAGCACGCGGATTACTCAGCGCGCATCGGCGCCTCGGAGTTCTTTCCATCTCTTCGGGAAGCGCTGGAAAATTTCCTGGAGAAAACTGACGGAAGGGATGGCAATGATCATGGACGCTAACGGGGTGGGTGAATCGATTTGGCCTTGTTAGACGAGGTCTCTTGCCTTAGCTTTTTGGCCTTTTTCACATCCAGAATGATCTTTATCGCAGCCACCAGATTTACCAGGCACACGGCTAGGGCTGGCCAGAGGGGTAATTCCTGGCCGGACTTGGAGCCGTATAGAAGCAGGCCGCCGAGTGCGAGGCCGCCGATCAGAATAGTCATTACGCCGCCGCTCATGAAGCCTTCTTGCATCCGTTTCAAAGCCAAATCCTCCATGGTATGTACTCCGCAGACGGGACAGTCCGCCAGCCCGGTATCAAGGGCCAAATTTACCATGTAGCCGCGCGCGGTGACACCCCCGAGGCGGCGAAGGCCAGCCAGGGCGTCACTCCCCTACAGAAAGATGCTTTGCTGATCATTGTCCCGGATTGCTCCTCCGCTGCGCGAAGTAATGGCGCTTAGCGCAACATCGTGGAGGGATAGCCTGAAAGCGGTCGGTGCTGCCAGCGTCGCACCAGCAGCAAGATCGAAGCGGCCAGCTGGCGAGGCGCCACTCTTGGCTTGGTCGACTGCGGATGCGTGACAACCAGCCTCGATGCGCAGAGTGCCGAGGCGACGACCGCGGCGTCATCCCCGATCAGCCAGCTTTCACCCGGCTTGAGAATGATGTCTTGCTGGCTGCCCTCTCGTGTGATCCAGATTTTCCCGGATGTGCAATGCAGGCGATTTCCAGCGGCCCGATCCAGGGCCAGCAGTTCGCGCTTGGCAAGTTCATAACTGGTTTGTTGCGCCTGTTGTGCCATGATCCTTTCCCCCATGCGTTTTATGCATAGACAGAATGCCTCTGCATTGATTGCAAAGATAGGACGTACCCTACATACTGACAAACGATCATTACGAATGTATCGCATGAGAAAAACGCATGGATAGCCGCTTGCAACGCTTGCCATCGCTTGATCCGCTGAAGGGTTTCGACGCCGCCGCGCGCCATCTGAGTTTTACGAAGGCCGCGGCTGAGCTGTTTCTTACCCAGTCTGCGGTCAGCCGCCAGATACAGACGCTGGAAGAGCAACTCGGCGTCCGGCTGTTTCGCCGTGAAACGCGGCGACTGGTCCTGACGCCGGAAGGCGAGCTGCTGCATCGCGTCGTGATCGAGATACTTTCGCGACTGACCGAAGTCTGCGCCGGCTTGCGTGCTGGTCGGTGGCGACCGCGCGTGACCGTTTCTGCCGCCGTCGGAATCGCCGCGCTGTGGCTGGTGCCGCGTCTTTCTGCGTTTCAGGAAATCGAGCCCGATGTCGGTGTGCGGCTCTCGGCGGATAACCGCATCGTAGACCTCGACCACGAGGATATCGATCTCGCTTTGCGCTATGTATCGCCTGACAATGCACCATCGGGCTCTGTGCTGCTTTTCGAAGAGGAGGTTTTTCCTGTGGCGGCGCCCGAACTGGCCGCTCGTCTGCCTGCAACACTGCGTCCCGAAGATCTGGCCCAGGTATCGCTGCTCGCCTTTGAGCACGGCCATCAGGCGCCTTGGCTCTCATGGGATCCATGGCTAGCCGGAATGGGTCTGGCGAATGCGCCGCCGAAGGCCGTGATGCAATTCAATCAGTACGATCAGTTGATTCGGGCCGCCGAAGATGGCCGTGGCATCGCACTCGGGCGTGGTCCGCTGGTTGCGCAGATGATGTCCGAAGGAAAACTACAATTGATCGGCGGCACGCGATTGCGGGTCGCCGCGCGCGGCTACTACCTGGTTCGCACGCAGCCATCGGCGCGACCCGAGGTCGAGCGTTTTGCCACATGGCTGTTAGGCGAAGCGAAGCAGACTGAACGCGATGCGCAGGCCTGATTGTTCTTTTCATGTTCTGCCGGGTACGGGAATTTGCGTATCACATCCCTTCGCGGCGAAAATAGCGCATTGGTCGCCTGATTACGACCTGTTGGATTCGCCGACTTGAGCTCGTACTGCTTTTCTCTTCGCACTCCGTCGCTGGCCATCGTCATGGCCGCGCTGCTTGCTGCTTGCGCTGCACCCGCACCGCAGACCGGCATCGAATGGCGTCCGTCGCCCAACTTTGACGCACGCCGGCCAAATCTGGTGGTCATCCATCACACCACCGACGAAACAGCCGAAGAAGCGTTGGGTACGCTGACCAACCCGGAGCGCAAGGTCAGTTCGCACTATCTGGTCGGCCGGGATGGCAAGGTCTTTCAGCTCGTTGACGAAAAAGACCGTGCCTGGCATGCCGGACTGTCATGGTGGAACGGGCAGAGCGACGTCAACTCGGCATCGATCGGTATCGAACTTGATAACACCGGCAGCGAACCTTTCCCCGATGTGCAGATTGACGCGCTGCTTGTGCTGCTCGCCGAAATCAAAGAGCGCAACGGCATACCGACCGCCAATTTTGTCGGCCACTCGGACGTTGCACCGGGGCGCAAGGTCGACCCGAGCGACTTCTTCCCCTGGGTGGCGCTTGCCGCGCACGGCTTCGGCCTGTGGTGCGCGCCACCCTATCCGCTGGCTCCGGACGGTTTCGACTCTGGCCTTGCGCTGGCCGCGTTAGGCTACAATCCGAGCCTGCCGGAAGCTTCGGAACGGGCATTCCGCCTGCATTACATGCACGACGTCGGCGATCAAAGTCTGAGTGAGGCTGATGACATTCAGATGGCAATCGCTGCAAGAGATTTGCTCTTCTGCCTGGTTCAGCAGAAAGCGACTCTCGGCAGCGACTGATCGTTTCGATCGAGCACCAGCGCGCACGAACTGCCAGCGCGCGAAATATTGGTCCCGGTTGAACATCATATGTTGATGGAGTGCCCCCGCGGTTTTTGATGACTCCGCAATCCCTGATCGCTCATTACGCACTGGCGAACGCTGTCCCCAAGTGAGTGCGGCTCCCCATTGTTGGAAATTCACCGATATCTGCACCCGGATAGTGCATGCAGGGTAGCTGCATGTACTGCGCAAAAATACAAACTATTTGTAATGCGCTGAAAATAAACGATAAAAGTTAACTGGCACGAAGTCTGCTGTTGAGAGGCATGAGTCGAGATGCAAGAGCGTCTCGGATGCCGATTTTTTCATCAGGAGCTAACTTCATGAAACAGTACGCGATGCAAAACAAATGGTCATTGCGGGCGGCACGGTTTGTCCGTTGCGCGCTGACCTCAGCCGTCGTTGCGACATTCGTCGTCGGCGCACCCGCCATGGCGGCCAAGGCGAAGATCGAGCGGCCGGATCTCAAGTTCGGCTTCATCAAGCTGACCGACATGGTGCCGCTGGCCATTGCTTATGAAAAAGGCTATTTCGAAGACGAAGGTTTGTTCGTCACCCTGGAAGCCCAGGCCAACTGGAAGGTGCTGCTTGACCGCGTCATCTCGGGCGAACTTGATGGTGCCCATATGCTCGCTGGACAGCCGATTGGCGCCACCATGGGGTACGGCACCAAGGCTCACATCATCACCGCCTTCAGCATGGACCTGAATGGCAACGCCATCACCGTTTCGAATGCGGTCATGGACGAACTGAAGAAGAAGCTGCCGAAGCAGGCGGACGGCAAGCCGGAGCACCCGATCAAGGCCGAGTATCTGAAGGCCGTCGTGGACGACTACAAGAAGCAGGGCAAGAGCTTCAAGATGGGCATGGTGTTCCCGGTATCCACCCACAACTACGAGCTACGTTACTGGCTGGCTTCGGGCGGTATCAAACCCGGTTATTACGCACCGTTGAAGGGCGACACGACGGGTCAGATCAATGCCGACGTGCTGCTTTCGGTCACTCCGCCGCCACAGATGCCAAGCACCATGGAAGCCGGCACCATCGATGGCTACTGCGTTGGCGAGCCGTGGAACCAGCAGGCCGTGTTCATGGGAATTGGCGCCCCGGTCATTACCGACTACGAGATCCAGAAGAACAATCCGGAGAAGGTCTTCGGGGTGAACAAGGACTGGGCCGACAAGAATCCGAACACGCACAAGGCCGTTGTCAAGGCGCTGATTCGTGCCGGCTACTGGCTTGATGCCGAGAACAACAAGAATCGCGCGGAAGCGGCGAAAATAATCGCCAAATCCAACTACGTCGGCGCCGACTACAAGGTTATTGCCAACAGCATGACCGGCACCTTCGAATACGAGAAGGGTGATGTGCGCAAGGTTCCCGACTTCAACGTCTTTTTCCGCTACAACGCCACCTATCCCTACTACTCGGATGCCATCTGGTACCTCACGCAGATGCGCCGCTGGGGCCAGATTCCCGAGTACAAACCGGATTCCTGGTATCTCGATATGGCGAAAAAAGTCTACCGCCCCGAGGTTTACGCCAGCGCGGCGAAGGAGCTGATCGCCGAAGGCAAGATGAAGGCGTCCGACTTCCCCGACTTCGACAAGGAAACCGGATTCAAACCGCCAGCGAAGGATTTTCTTGACGGCGTGGTGTACGACGGCACAAAGCCGAACGCCTACATCGATAGCCTGAAGATCGGCCTTAAAGGCAAGGAAACGGTGAAGTAGTTTTGCTGGAATGACTTCTGTCGCCGGGAATGTGGGTCTGCGAGACCGCGAGACTGTGACGCAGCCCCGGCGATGTGAACTCCGAATGATAGGAACGAAACTTTTGGACTTTGAGGACCACTGTCATGATTAACGAAACGGCAAGTATTCTGACCAAGACGGGCCTGACCTGGTTCGTTCCCTTTTTGCGACTGGCGGCAGGTGAAGACCCGCGCCAGCAGATGAAGGAAATTCTGTTGCAGATCGGCGTTCCGGTTCTCGCATTTGCGCTTTTCCTGGCAGTGTGGAACGTCCTCGCCGCCGGTGTGCATACCAGCCTCGGAACCATTCCCGGCCCGATGCAGGTGGTTGCGGAGGCCAAGGGATTGGTCGAGGAACACTACAGCGAGCGCGAAAAGGCAGCTGGGTTTTACGAGCGCCAGGAAGCTCGCGTTGCCGCGGCCCTGGCTGAAGACCCGACGGCCGAAGTCACGATGCGCACCTGGACCGGCAAACCGACGTATCTCGACCAGATCATTACCAGCCTGTACACGGTTTTCACCGGTTTTGCGCTGGCTACGCTGGTGGCCGTTCCGCTTGGCATCCTGTGCGGTTTGTCACCGACCTTTCAGCTCGCGATCAATCCGCTGATCCAGATCTTTCGGCCGGTATCGCCTCTCGCCTGGCTGCCGATCGTCACCCTTGTCGTCAGCGCGGTGTACGTTACATCCGACGGTGCCTGGTTCGAAAAGTCGTTCATCACTTCGGCAGTGACCGTGACGCTCTGCTCCTTGTGGCCAACCCTGATCAATACGGCGCTGGGCGTTTCGTCGATCGACAAGGATCTGATCAACGTTGCCAAGGTGCTGCGCCTCCCGTGGTATACCAAGGTAGTGAAAATCGTATTGCCGTCATCGCTCGAGCTGATCTTCACGGGTCTGCGCCTGTCGCTCGGGGTGGGCTGGATGGTGCTGATTGCCGCCGAAATGCTGGCGCAGAACCCCGGCCTTGGCAAGTTCGTCTGGGACGAATTTCAGAACGGCAGTTCACACTCGCTCGGCCGCATCATGGTCGCCGTATTCACCATCGGTTTCGTCGGCTTCCTGTTGGATCGGGTGATGTACACGCTGCAGCAAATGGTCAGTTTCAGCGGGCAATCACACTAAAGAACCCAGCCATCACAACAAGGACTCACCATGTCTAATCTGCAACTGAAAATCGTGGAGCCCGAGTTGGCTGTCGCCGAGCCGGCCAATGCGACCCCGGCCGCCGTGACGGGTACTCCGATCCTGGAACTGAAGAACCTGTCCAAATCCTACGGAACCGGCGCAAATGTCACGTCCGTACTCAAGGACATCAACCTGCAGATCAAGGACGGTGAGTTCGTCGCCATCGTCGGATTTTCCGGAAGCGGGAAAACGACACTGATTTCGCTGATCGCCGGGCTGATCGCTGCCGACAGCGGCGCCGTCCTCCTCAATGGCCAGCCAGTCGATGGGCCGGGTGCGGATCGCGGGGTGGTGTTTCAAAGCTATTCGCTGATGCCCTGGATGACCGTGCGGCAGAACGTCGCGCTCGCCGTTGATCAGGTGTTCAGGGATTCCCCCAAGGCCGAGCGCGAGGCCCGTGTCGAAAAATACGTCGCCATGGTGAATCTCACCCCGGCCATGGACAAGCGTCCCGCCGAACTGTCGGGGGGTATGCGCCAGCGCGTCTCTGTTGCCCGTGCGCTGGCTGCCAGCCCCGAGATACTGCTGCTCGACGAGCCGCTTTCGGCGCTCGATGCGCTTACCAGAGCCAATCTACAGGACGAAATCATTCGCATCTGGAGCCAGGAGAAGAAGACCGTCGTGCTCATCACCAACGATGTGGACGAAGGCATCATCATGGCCGACCGCATCATTCCGCTCAACCCCGGCCCCGGCGCGACGTTCGGGCCGAAGTTCGAAGTTACCCTGCCGCGCCCGCGCGATCGCACCGGGATCAATCATTCGCCCGAGTTCAAGCGCATCCGCAAGGAAGTTACCGCCTACCTGATGCGGGTCGGCTCCGAGCAGGCTGCCGGAGGCGATGCAAAGGTTGTCGCGTTGCCGGGCGTGCGGCCCAATACCAGCCGTGAGCACCAAGCCAGCCTTAAAGGCGTTGCAATGCCCATTGCGCTTCCGGCGCATGCCGATCGCTACGTCGAATTCTCGCAAGTCTCGAAGATCTATCCGACAAAGAAGGGGCCCGTCACCGTCGTCGAAGAATTCGACCTGAAGATCAGGCAAGGCGAGTTCATTTCGGTTATCGGCCACTCCGGTTGCGGCAAGTCGACGGTACTCTCGATGGTCGCTGGCCTCAGCGACATCAGTCTGGGAGTCATCGTTCTTGACGGCCGCGAGGTGGCCAATGCCGGCCCCGATCGTGGCATTGTCTTCCAGGCGCCGAGCCTGGTTCCTTGGCTTACCGCCTACGAAAACGTCGCTCTCGGGGTCGAACAGGTCTATCCCCACGCCAGCCGTCAGGAGCGCCGTGACATCGTCGGGCATTTTCTTGAGCGCGTCGGGTTGGCCGACGCTGCCGACAAGAAAGCCGCCGAGCTTTCCAACGGCATGAAGCAGCGGGTCGGCATTGCACGTGCCTTCGCGCTATCTCCCAAGTTGCTGCTGCTCGATGAGCCATTTGGCATGCTCGACTCGCTCACCCGCTGGGATCTGCAGGAAGTGCTGATGGAAGTCTGGAGCCGTAGCCAGCTAACCGCCATGATGGTCACCCACGACGTGGACGAAGCGATTCTGCTGGCCGACCGTGTGGTGATGATGACCAATGGTCCACGCGCCAAAGTCGGCAAAGTGCTGGAAATCAACCTGCCCAGGCCGCGTACCCGAAAGATGCTGCTCGAACATCCGGACTACTATCCCCTGCGCGAGGAGTTGCTGGGCTTCCTGTCCGATTGCGGGCACGGCTAGTCTGTGCGGAGGCAGCTATCCGAGGCGTTCAACGACGTGTTCGGCGATGGCCAATGAAGCAGTCAGCCCCGGCGACTCGATACCGAAGAGGTTGATCAGGCGCGGAACGCCGTGCGTTTCTTGCCCCTGGATCAGAAAGTCGGCCGCCGCGTCCTGCGGCCCTGAAATTTTCGGCCGGATACCGGCATAGGCCGGGGTCAGCGCACCATCATGCAGGCCCGGCCAGTAACGGCGAATCTCGTTGCAGAATGCATCGGCGCGTACTGGATCGACACGATAGTCGGGTTTGTCACCGAGCGCTGGCAGCCACTCGACGTCGGGGCCAAAGCGCGCCTGTCCGCCAAGGTCGAGCGTCAGATGAATGCCCAGGCCTCCCGGTTCCGGCAGCGGGTAGATCAGCCGCGTAAAAGGTGATTTCGCGGTGAGGGCACAGTAGTTGCCTTTGGCATAGAAGGCCGGCGGAATCTGCTCTGCCGGAAACCCCTCCAAGGAGGCGGCGACCTGCGTCGCGTAGAGCCCGGCGGCGTTGATCACGATGTCGGCTTTGAGTTGCGTCGGATCCTTTCCGCCAATCTCCAGAATCATCCCGTCGTCTTCGATGCGGCCGGCGCACACCGGGCTGCATACAGCCAGAGTCGCGCCGTTGCGTTCGGCATCACCGAGCAGCGCCAGCATCAGGCCATGGCTGTCGATGATGCCGGTTGACGGGGAGAGCAGGGCGGCAGTGCATCTGAGCTCGGGTTCCAGTCGGCGCGCATCGCCGGCGCCAAGTGGTTGAAGATCGTCGACGCCATTGGTTTCGCCCTGCCGACGCAGTGCGTCCAGTCGGGCTTCCTGTTCCAACGAAGTAGCGACGAGCAGTTTGCCGCAACGGCGGTGCCGGACGCCGTGCGTGGCGCAATAGTCATAGAGGAGACGCCGACCGACGACGCACAGCTGAGCCTTGAGCGAGCCGGACGGATAATACAGACCGGCGTGGATCACTTCGCTATTGCGGGCGCTCGTTTCGGTGCCGAACGCATCGTGCCGTTCGACAATGATTGTCGCGATACCGCGTTGGGCCAGCGCGCGTGCGCACGCCAGTCCGACGACACCGGCGCCGATCACTATCGCTGCGATCTTTTCCATTCTGTAAGGCTCCACCCGATCGGGTGCATGGTAATTCGGCAGACCGTATACCAAGCATTGAACGTATACTGACGCATAGGCCAAGGAAAGTTCATCTTGGATGGGCTAAGCTGCACGGCTGTCGAAGCAAAAAAGCCGCAGAACCTGGTGGTTTTGCGGCTTGAAGAACCTGTCTGGAATATCTCGGATTGTTGTTTGGTGCCCAGGAAGGGACTCGAACCCCCACAGTGTTGCCACCACTAGGACCTGAACCTAGCGCGTCTACCAATTTCGCCACCTGGGCAGTTCCAGAGAAGGCGGGATTCTAATGGAACGTCAGAAAATGTCAATCAAAAAACTATCGAAGACCAGAAGAAACGACCCGCACTTTGACCGCGAAGTCGCGAAATACGAGCACCCCCTGCCGTCACGAGAGTACGTGCTGCAAGTCCTGGAGGAGCAGGGCAAACCGGTCAGTTTCGACGAGCTGAGCGCGCTGCTCGACATTCATCAGCAGGAAAGCGAGATGTTCCAGCGCCGCCTTGCTGCGATGGAGCGCAACGCGCAGCTGATGCGCAACCGCAAGGGCTCGTACATCGTTCCGGAGCGCGCCAGCCTGATTGCCGGGCGCGTGGAAGGGCATGCCGACGGCTATGGCTTTTTCATCCCCGACGAGGGTGGAGACGATCTGTTTCTTGATGCCAAACAGATGTCCAGGGTGCTGCATCGTGACCGGGCGCTGGTACGGGTTGTCGGCATGGATCGCCGGGGGCGTCGCGAAGGGGTAATTGTCGAGGTGCTAGAACGGGCCAACAGCCGGGTCGTCGGCCGGGTTCTGGTTGAGCATGGCATTACCGTAGTCGTACCTGAAAACCGCCGTATCAACCAGGACATTCTGGTTGCGCCGGAAAAGAGATCCAAGGCCAGGGCAGGCCAGGTGGTGATCGTCGAAATCATTGAACAGCCTAACCGTCACGCGCAGCCCATCGGGCGAATTGTCGAAGTGCTGGGCAATTACGCCGATCCCGGCATGGAAATAGAGATCGCGCTGCGCAAGCACGATATGCCTTTCGAGTTTTCGCCAAAGGTTCTGGAGGAGACCAAGGCATTGCCGGCCAAGGTCCGGAAAACCGAGTGGGCCGGACGCAAGGATTTGCGCGATCTAGCGCTCGTGACTATCGACGGCGAAACGGCAAGGGATTTCGACGACGCCGTCTTTGCGGAGAAGAAGGGGCGTGGCTGGCGGCTGGTGGTGGCCATTGCCGACGTCAGCCACTACGTTCGACCCGGCATGGCACTTGATCGCGAGGCAATGGATCGCGGGAATTCCGTCTATTTCCCGCGTCGGGTGATCCCGATGCTGCCGGAAAAACTCTCCAACGGTCTATGTTCGTTGAATCCTGACGTTGAGCGCCTGGCCATGGTGTGCGACATGGATATCAACAGCCGCGGCGAAATCAAGGACTATACGTTTTATCCAGCCGTCTTCCTTTCCAGGGCGCGGCTGACCTACGATCAGGTGTGGAGCTGGCTATCCGGTATCGCAGAGCCGCAGAACGATACGCATCGCGCCGTGCAGCCGCAATTGCAGGCGCTGTACGCGCTGTTCCATATCCTGTTGAAGGCGCGGCATAAACGTGGTGCGATCGATTTCGAAACGATCGAGACGATGATGCTGTTCAACGACCAGGGAAAGATCGACAACATCGTTCCGGTATTCCGCAACGATGCCCACCGCCTGATCGAGGAATGCATGCTGGCGGCCAATGTGTGCGCCTCGGCGTTTCTCGAAGAGCACAAGCAGCCGTGTCTGTATCGGGTGCACGAAGGGCCGACGCCGGAGAAGCTCGAAGGTCTGCGCAACTTTCTCAAGGAATTCGGCCTGAGCCTGCCCGGTGGCGAAAGCCCGACGGCCAAGGATTACGGCGCGCTGCTCGAAAAGATCAAACCGCGCCCGGATGCCCAGTTGCTGCAAACGGTGATGTTGCGCTCGCTGCGACAGGCCATGTACAGCCCGGACAATGTCGGCCACTTTGGTCTTTCCTACGAGCACTACACGCACTTCACGTCGCCGATCCGGCGTTACCCCGATTTGCTGGTGCACCGCTCGATCAAGGCCGTGCTCGATGGTGTGCGGTATTCGCCGGGCAAGTGGGACGATATCGGCCTGCATTGCTCGATGACCGAGCGGCGCGCCGACGAGGCATCGCGTGACGTGAACAACTGGCTCAAGTGCTATTACATGCGCGACCGGATCGGCGAGGAATTTGCCGGAACCATTGCGTCGGTCGTTCCATTTGGCGTTTTCGTCGCGCTGGATTCCGTCTATGTCGAAGGCCTGGTCCACGTTTCCGAGTTGGGCGAGGATTATTTCAAGTACGACAACGTCAAGCATTTGATGCTCGGTGAGCGAAGTGGACAACGCTTTCGTTTGGGGGATCGTCTGCAAGTCAAACTGGTGCGCGCCGATCTGGAAACCGGACGTATCGACTTCGTGCTGGCCAATCCATCGGCGCAAACCCACGTGCCTGCACTGAAGCCAGCTTCGAAAGGCGCGTCAAAAGCGCGCCGCTGAGTGCGCGCTTACGCTGTCCGCACGTCAAGGGCTTGGCCACCCGGACGTTTCCCGTGCCAAAGTAAAATACGCTTCTAATTCCGCCTGCGAGAATCATTCATGTCACAAACCCGCTTCATCCACGGATTTCACGCCATCATCGCCAAACTGCGTCATCAACCCGACGCCATTCTTGAGATATTCATCGACGCTGAACGCCATGATGCCAGGGTGCGGGATCTGATGCGCCATGCCGAGCTGCACACAGTCAGGGTCGTCCCGGTGGATGCAAAACGACTCGAAGGCATGGCCGGTGGCGATATGCGGCATCAAGGGGTGGTGGCCAGGGTTTCCGGCGAGTCGCGTCATGTCGCGCTTGACGATGTGCTGGATACGCTGGAAGAACCCGCTTTCCTGCTGGTGCTGGACGGCATTCAGGACCCGCACAATCTCGGTGCCTGCCTGCGTGTTGCCGACGCCGTGGGCGCGCACGCCGTCATCGCCCCGAAAGACAGGGCAGTCGGTCTGACACAAACGGCGATCAAGGTGGCCAGCGGTGCGGCGGAGAGCGTGCCCTACATCACCGTGACCAATCTGGCGCGTACGCTACGCGAGCTGAAAGAACGTGAAATCTTCCTGATCGGTACCGATGCCGACGCCACGGAAGACCTCTACTCGGCACAATGGCCGCTGGCCACCGCGTGGGTGCTCGGCGCCGAAGGCGATGGCATGCGCCGCCTGACGCGCGAAGCCTGCGATCAACTGGTGAGTATTCCGATGCTCGGTTCGGTGCAGAGCCTGAACGTATCGGTCGCTACCGGAGTTTGCCTGTACGAGGCAAGGCGGCGACGCGGAAACTGATTGTCAAATATCTCCAAAGCTTGCTCGTGATAATTCTGATGTTTTCACACCCTGGTGGGCTTGCACCGAGTTCCGGGCGATAACGGATTATTCAACCTGATTGAAGGAAGTTCCATGCCTGAGCTTGACAGGGCGCAGCGCCGTCGTCGCAATACGGCTTTGGTCGTCGTCCTGGCGGCCTATGTCATTTCGTTTTTCCAGCGCTTCGCACCGGCGGGCATCGCCCAGGATCTGACTGCGGCCTTCAATACCACGGCCTCATCGCTCGGTGCGCTGGCGGCGACCTATTTCTACGTTTACACGGTAATGCAAGTGCCCACCGGCATTTTTGTCGACACCTTCGGGCCAAGGCGGATTCTCCTGCTGGGCGGTATTGTTGGTGCTGCGGGGAGTCTCTTGTTCGGTATGGCGAGCTCGCTGGAGTTGGCGCTGGTCGGACGTACCCTGATCGGCCTGGGCGTCTCCGTTACCTTTATTTCCATGCTCAAGTTCATCGCCGTGTGGTTTGACGAAAAGCGGTTTGCCAGCATGGTCGGCGTGGGTTTGCTGGTCGGCAATCTTGGCTCGGTGCTGGCGGGCGCTCCATTGTCATGGTTGGCACAAGCGGTTGGATGGCGATCTGTCTTTGTCGCTATCGCGTGCGTTTCGTTGTTGCTCGGTATCGCCTGTTGGGTGCTTGTGCGCGATCGACACGATGGCGGCACAATTGGTGAAGTAAAGAAGCCGCACTTTGACCGCACGGTAGTTCTCTCCGGCCTGCTGCAGGTTGTCAGAAACCGTGCGACCTGGCCAGCTGCGTGGATCAATCTTGGCGTCAGCGGAAGCTTCTTTGCGTTTGGTGGCTTGTGGGCGACGCCGTTTCTGGTTGAGGCGCACGGGATGACGCGTACCGTTGCGGCCAGTCACGTCAGCTTGTATTTCACCTGTTTTGCGCTGTCGTGCGTCGGTGTCGGTACGCTTTCGGATCGCCTTGGCAAACGCAAGCCGGTACTCGTCGTTGGCACCCATCTCTACGCGTTGACCTGGGTCGTCTGGCTCTCCGGCGTTGCGCTTCCCCTGTACGCCAGCTACGGCATGTTTGCGCTGATGGGAATTCTTACCGCCAGCTTCACGCTCACCTGGGCATGTGCCAAGGAAGTCAATCCGCCGCTGCTTTCCGGCATGTCAACCAGTATTACGAATATGGGCGGCTTTCTCGCCGGAGCGATTTTGCAGCCACTATTCGGCTGGGCAATGGATCTGCATTGGGCCGGTGGCGTGAGCAGTTCAGGCGCGCGCCAATACACCGCGGGAGATTATCATGCCGGCATTGTTCTGCTGGCGTTGACGGCGGCGATTGGGGCCATCGCTTCCTGGCGCATTCGCGAAACCAATTGCCGGAACATCTGGCTGTCGTCGAGTGAAAACTAGAGTTCATACCCCCGCTTCAGACGCCACTGCTTGACCAGTGCGTAGATGGCCGGAATGACGGCGAGCGTGAGCACCGTTGAAGATATCATTCCACCAACCATCGGCGCGGCGATGCGGCTCATTACCTCCGAGCCGGTACCGGTGCCCCACATGATCGGCAGCAGGCCGGCCATGATGGCCACGACCGTCATCATTTTCGGGCGGACACGCTCGACGGCGCCTTCCATTACGGCTGCATACAGGTCGCTGGTCGTCGGTTTGCGTCCGGACAGGTGACATGCCGCTTTGGCCTCCGCCCAGGCCTGATCAAGGTAGATCAGCATGACCACGCCGGTCTCGGCCGCGACACCGGCCAGGGCGATAAATCCGACCGCCACCGCCACCGACAGATTGTAGTCGAGCAACCACATCAGCCAGACGCCGCCGACCAAGGCGAAGGGCACCGAGAGCATGACGATAAGCGTTTCGGTGAGGCGTCTGAAGTTAAGGTAGAGCAACAGGAATATGGAAAGCAATGTCACTGGAATAACGATCTTCATCTTCGCGATTGCCCGTTCCATGTACTCGAACTGGCCGCTCCAGGTGACGTAGTAGCCGGGCGGAAATTCGACTTGTTCGGCGACCGCCTTTTTCGCGTCGGCGACGTAGCCGCCGAGGTCGCGGTCGCGGATGTCGACATAGATGTACGCGGAGAGCAGGGCGTTCTCGGTGCGGATGCTGGGCGCCCCCTTGGCGACGGCCACCTTGGCCAGTTGCCCGAGTGGAATCATCGCGCCGTCCATCGTCGGTATCAGTACTTCACGGGCGATCTGCTGCGGGTCGGAGCGCAGCTCGCGCGGATAGCGAACGGAGACGCCGAAACGTTCGCGGCCTTCGACCGTGGTGGTCACCATTTCACCGCCGAGCGCACTGCCGATCACGTCCTGCAGGTCGCCGACCGCGAGCCCGTAACGCGCGAGTTGTTCTCGATCCGGTTCGATGTTGAGATAGAAGCCGCCGGTGATTCGTTCGGCAAAAGCACTTGTGGTGCCGGGTACTGTCTTCACAACGGCCTCGATTTGCTTGGCCAGCTTTTCCATTTCGCCGAGATCCTTGCCGAAGACCTTGATGCCGATTGGCGTACGGATGCCGGTCGACAGCATATCGATTCGCGCCTTGATCGGCATCGTCCATGAGTTTGCCACCCCCGGGAATTGCAGAGCCTTGTCGAGTTCGGCAATCAGCTTGTCGGTGGTCATTCCGGGGCGCCATTCGGAGTCGGGCTTGAGGTTGATCACCGTCTCGAACATTTCGGTCGGTGCCGGATCGGTCGCCGAGTTTACGCGCCCGGCCTTGCCGAAGACCGAGGCCACTTCGGGAAAGCTCTTGATGATCTTGTCTTGAGTTTGCAGGAGTTCCGCTGCCTTGGTGATCGACATTCCCGGTAGCGAAGTAGGCATATAGAGCAGCGATCCTTCGTTCAGCGTCGGCATGAACTCGGAGCCGAGCTGCGACGCAGGATAGTACGAGATGCCGAGAACCGCCACGGCCGCGACGATGGTCGCCTTCTTCCAGCGCATGACGCCGGTGATGATCGGCCGATAGGCCCAGATCAGGGAGCGATTCACCGGATTCCTGGACTCCGGCATGATCTTGCCGCGGATGAACAGGATCATCAGCACCGGAACCAGGGTTACCGAGAGCAGGGCGGCGCCGGCCATGGCAAAGGTCTTGGTGTAGGCCAGCGGTGAGAACAGCCGCCCTTCCTGCCCCTCCAGCGCGAATACCGGCAGGAAGGATACGGTGATGATCAGAAGCGAAAAGAACAGCGCCGGTCCGACCTCTCTGCACGCAGAAAGCATGGCATCGATGCGATCACTGTCCGAGTGTTCGTCAGGCAGGCGTTCGATGTGCTTGTGGGCGTTCTCGATCATCACGATGGCCGCGTCGATCATGGCGCCGATGGCAATGGCAATGCCGCCGAGACTCATCAGGTTGGAGTTCATTCCCAGCGAACGCATGGCGATAAAGGAGATGAGTACGCCGACCGGAAGCATCAGGATCGCAACCAGCGCGCTGCGCACGTGCATCAGAAAGACGATACACACCAGCGCGACGATGATTGCTTCTTCGATCAGCGTTCTCTTGAGCGTGTCGATGGCGCGATGAATCAGCTCGGAACGGTCATATACCGCTTCCACGCTTACGCCCTCGGGCAGGCCGGAGGCGATTTCAGCAATCTTTGTTTTGAGGTTCTGGATCACTTCCAGCGCGTTCGCGCCGTAGCGCGCCATGGCAATGCCCGACACCACCTCCCCTTCGCCGTTGAGTTCGGTCAGGCCGCGCCGTTCGTCCGGAGTCAGTTCGACCCGGGCGATGTCGCGGATCAGAACCGGCGTGCCCCTGTCGCTCTTGACGACCAGCATTTCGATGTCGCTCCTGCCGCGCAGGTAGCCCTTGCCGCGCACCATGTACTCGGTTTCGGCCATCTCGACGACGCGGCCGCCGACATCGCGGTTCGAGTCGCGGATCGCCTGCGCCACCTTCATCAGCGGGATACCGTAGGAACGCAGCTTCACCGGGTCGACGGTGACCTGATAGGTCTGCACGAAGCCGCCGACTGAAGCGACTTCGGCGACACCGTGCGCCTTGGTCAGTTGATAGCGGACGTACCAGTCCTGGATGGTGCGTAGTTCGGCCAGCGTCTTGTCCCTGGCCAGAAGCGCATACTGGTAAACCCAGCCGACTCCGGTGGCATCCGGCCCGAGCGATGGCGTGACGCCCTTCGGCATGCGGCTGGAGGCGAAATTCAGATATTCGAGCACGCGCGAGCGAGCCCAGTAGATATCGGTGCCGTCCTCGAAAATGATATAAACGAAGGACGCGCCGAAGAATGAGAAGCCACGCACGACCTTGGATTTCGGCACCGACAACATGGCCGTGGTGAGCGGATAGGTTACCTGATCCTCGACCACCTGCGGCGCCTGTCCGGGATACTCGGTGTAGACGATGACCTGGACGTCCGAGAGGTCGGGCAAGGCATCGATCGGCGTGCGCAGTACGGCAAAGATGCCACCGATGGTGATGAACAGGGTGGCGAGCAGGACCAGAAAACGGTTCTTGCCCGACCATTCGATAATGTTGGCCAGCATGGCGCGAATCTCCGTGGCTGTCGGTCAATGCCCGGCGTGCGGGTTCGCACCGGCGGTCGGCATGCCAGCCGCCTTGCTTGCCGGAAGTGGTTTGATGGCCGTGATCACCCATTCGCCGGGCTGCCGCTCGACGAATTCGACGTCGACCTTGCTCCCTGGTTTCAGACCTTGCAGCAGCGATTCGTTGGCGGCCTTGAACTCCATCGTCATGGCTGGCCATTTGAGGCTGGCGACCGGGCCGTGGCTGAGATTGATCGTGCCGGCTTGCGCATTGATGCTGCCTACCGTTCCTTCGGCATGGTGGCTGGCTCCTCTGGTGGTCGGATGTGCGGGCGCTGTCGCTGGTCCTTCCACGGGGGCTGTGTCATGGGTGGCTTGGCCGAAACCGCCGACTGCCGCCTTGAGGTTGCTTTCGGCATCGATCAGGAAGTTGGCGGCGACCACAACCTGTTCACCATCCTTGACCCCCTCCAGCACTTCGGCATGATTGTCGCTGCGTGCCCCGAGCTTGACCTCACGCGGCTCGAAGCGGCCTTCGCCTTGCCGGATCAGCACTATCTGGCGCGTACCGCTGTCGATCACAGCGGAAACCGGCACCGTCACCACCGTACCCTTGGCCGATACCGGCAACTCCACCTGCGCGAACATGGAAGGCTTAAGCAGCAGGCCAGGATTGGCCAGCTCCACTCGAATCGGAACCGTGCGGGTCTGGGCGTTCAGCGTCGGGTAGACGTAGGTGATCGTTCCCTCGAACATCATTTCCGGATAAGCACTGATCGTCACCTTGGCCTTGGCGCCGGTCTTGACAAGGCCGATGTCCTGTTCGAAAACATCGGCGATAACCCAGACGGAAGACAGATCGGCTACCTGGTAGAGCGCTTCGCCAGGCATGAAGCGCATGCCCTGCATCGCCTTCTTTTCGGTGACGATCCCATTCACCGGAGAGCGGAATACCAGAGTGTGCTTCGATTTGCCGGAGTTGACCAGGGTCCTGACCTGATCTTCCGAGATGTCCCAGTTTTTCAGGCGCGTGAGGCTCGATTCGGCCAATTCCTTCATCCCGGACTGAGCGTAATTGTCACCGTCCTTCAACGCTTCGACACCCTGCGCGGCAATGGCATATTCACGCTGCGCCGAAACCAGTTCCGGGCTGTAGACCTCGAACATTGCCTGTCCCTTGCCAACGGGCTGGCCGGTAATATTGACGTAGAGGCGTTCGACGTAACCCTCGAATTTGGGCGAGATCGTGAAGACGCGGCGCTCATCCGGCTCGATTCGCCCGGCTGCGCGGACTATCCTGCCCAGATCTCGCAGTTGGGCGGCTTCCGTACGTACCCCCATTTTTTGAACCTTGTCGGTGCTGATCCTGAGCTGGTTGCCGGAAACCGGTTCACTGCTTTCGGTGCTTCCTTCATCCTCATAGACTGCGATGTAGTCCATGCCCATGGGGTCCTTCTTTGGGGTCGGCGAGGTATCGGGCAGCCCCATCGGGTTGCGGTAGTAGAGCAGCTTTGGTGCCTTCTTGCCGCTCTCGCCTTGCGTAGTGGCGATCGCTTTTTCGCTATCGTCGGGTACCGCCGCGCCACGCACACCGAACCAATAGCCGCTCCCGCCGGCCAGCAGGGCGACGGCAACGATACCGATGATGCCCATGGCGCGGCCCGTATCCTGCGTCATAAGTCTTCTCCCAAAAGTTTTTCGATTTGCGCCAGACGTATCTGCATCTCGGACCGAGCCTTGATCTGGTCCTTCCGGGCTTGACGGATTTGACGCTGTGCGTCGAGCAGGGTGGCGAAATCGACCTTGCCCGTTTCGTAGCCAGCCAGTGCGGCGCGGAAGGTAAGATCAGCCTGCGGCAGCAGGCTGTTGGTCACCAAGTCTTCTGTGTGCCTTGCCGCATCGATGCCGGCAAGATATTCAGACAGCTCGGCAAGGACCTGGTTGGCCGTCACGTCGCGTCGCGCCTTGGCGGCAGAGAGCATCGCTTCCGACTCGCGCTCCTGCGCGCGCCGCGAACCCTGTTGCAGGGGAATATTGACTTCGACCATCAGCTCCCATTGGTCGAACGAACTCTGGTGCTGGATGGGGGAGACGCCGACCGTGAAATCGGGGTAGCGGTTCTTGAACGTCAGGTCACGATTCTTCTCGGCTGACTTGATGAGTGCTTCTTCCGTGAACAACTGCGGGTTGTTGTTGCGCACGCGTTCTTCCAGCACCGTGTAGTTGAGTTTTGCCGGCACAGGCACCGGACGCAGGTGTTCGGGCTCGGCGAGCACTGCCTCTGCGGGGCGCGAAAGCAGCGCATTCATGCGTGCCTGAAGTTGCCGGCGCTCGCTCTTCAGGGCAATCAGCTCATTTCGCAGACTGGTCTGCTCGACCTGCGCCCGGATGACGTCCTGCTGGGCTGAAAGGCCGCCGGCATAGCGTACCTGGGCAATCTTCTCCAGACGGACGATCAGATCGAGGATTTCCTGCGTCAGCCGTTCGTTGCGATGCACATAGTAGAGCTGTGCGAACACGGATTTGATGCGTGCCCCAATCTCCGCCCAGGTGCTGCGGGCACGCCCCTGTGTACCCTGCGCTTCGAATTCGGCAATTTCCCGCTTCAGATCACGTTTCCCGTACCAGGGCAAGGCCTGCGTCAGCAGGTATTTGGTGCTGCTGACCCGACTCGGCGAGAGCGTGGCGTTTTGCTCGCCGGTCCGCGTGATATCGCGCAATTCGGTGAGGAATTTTGGATCCGGGAGGTTGCCTGCCGGGGCTACCCGCTCGCTTGCGGCATCTGCTTCAAAGCGGATTGCCGCATATTCCGGATTATTGTCTTTCGCGACAATGAGCAGGCTGTCAACATCGCTGCCGGGAGGGCGCTCCTGTGCTTGTGCCGCTGAGCACCAAACACTGGCAAACACTGAGAACGTAATAAACAGGGTGCTTCTGGATCGCTGGGGTATTTTCACGCTGGTGTCTATTCCTGGTCGCAAAACGTGTTGTCTGAAGAGTTCGGGGTGGGCAGTCAGTGCTTGTGAGCACCCTTTTCATGAGTATGCGGTGTCGTGTCGCGTTGTTGTTCAGTGACAGGTTTCGTCCTTTCTTCTTTGTCGCCGCGCGTCACCAAACCTTCATGGGAATGCCCCTCGCTGGCTTCGACCTGCCTGCGATAGGTCTCCGGGGTGAGGCTGGGTAAGGCTTTGAGGAAAGCAGTCAGATCCCAGATGGCTTCGTCATTCATGCCTCCCTTCGACCAGGCCGGCATGCCGGACGCCTTGATTCCGTGCTTGATGATCCAGAACCGGCGGGCATCCGACTGGCTGGAATGGGTGCTTTCCGTCGCTCCGGCGAGGTTCGGCGGTGTCGGGTACAGGCCGTTGCGAATCTCACTGTCTTTGACGCCGGGCGAGAGATGGCAGTCTACGCACATGGCGTCGTAATTGCCCGCGCCTCGACGGATCCGGGCGGCATCTGCCAGATCGGCCGGTGCGACGATGTCGGCGGCCCTGCGCATGACCGATTGTTCACGAGCCCACGCGATGAGGCGGTAAACGGTTGGGCTGTGGGGTGTATCGGCCGCCACGTCTACCACACCCGCCTGAAGCAGGACGGCCACCGCTGCGAGGCCAAGAACAAGGGCGCCGGATGCGCCGAGCAGGATTTTCTTCATGGAAACCGTTTCAATTCAAGACGGGCTGATTGTCCGGTAAACGGTATAACAGTAAGCTGACTTGCCCATTACATTCTTGTAATCTTGGTGACCCGATCTCACTATCAGCGCAGAATCGGGCGCTCAAGCGAAGTTCAAGCCAAGTGGTACCGGAGTGAGAGCATGAAGATCCTGGTTGTGGAAGACGAACAGAAGACAGGAAGCTACCTGAGGCAGGGGTTGATGGAGGCCGGTTTCGTCGTCGATCTGGCGCGAGACGGCCTGGATGGTCTGCACCTGGCGTTGACCGAGGCCTTCGACCTGGTGATTCTGGACGTGATGTTGCCTGGCATCGACGGATGGCAAGTGCTGCAAGGTATCCGACGAGCCGGCAAGGAAATACCGGTTTTGTTCCTGACGGCCCGCGACGACGTTGACGACCGCGTCAAGGGGCTGGAACTCGGGGCTGACGACTATCTGGTAAAGCCTTTTGCATTCTCCGAGCTGCTAGCCAGGGTCAGAACCTTGCTGCGGCGTGGCGGCAAAGCCAAGGAGTCCGACGTTCTCCGTGCCGCCGATCTTGAACTCGATTTGATGCGCCGCAGGGTTACACGGTCCGGAAAGAAGATCGATCTGACCTCGAAGGAGTTCGCTTTGCTTGAGCTTCTCTTGCGACGTCAGGGCGAAGTCCTGCCGCGTTCGTTGATCGCCTCCCAGGTCTGGGACATGAACTTCGACAGCGACACCAACGTCATCGAGGTCGCCATCAGGCGATTGCGGGCCAAGGTGGATGACTGCTTTGAGCCGAAACTGATACGGACGGTTCGCGGTATGGGGTACGTGCTGGAGATCAGCGATTGAGTTCAAGCGGACGCAAATCCGTCACCTTCCGATTGACCCTCCTCTTCGCGTCGGTCTCGACGCTGGTTCTTCTCCTGCTTGGTTTGTTGATTGGCTCGCTCGTCGAGCGGCATTTTGAAGAACTGGACATGGATCTTCTCGACGGGAAATTGGAGCTTCTCCGGCACGCCGTAATGAAAGTCCGCTCGGAGCAGGAGCTGGATGCGCTCACAGGGCAGCTGGACGATTTGCTGGTGGGGCACCAGGGTTTGGCTGTGATTGTCTTGAAACCGGGCGGGCAAATCCTGTACTCGACCCCCGGCGCGATGTTTCCACCGGAACTGCTGACGGTTGACGGCGTACAACGCCTCAGGCAGTGGACCGATTCGAAGAGCCGCGCCTATCGAGGAATGGCAGCAGAAGCGCCGACCGGAATTCCGGATGCTGCCCCAGCGGTCGTGGCCGTGTCGACCGACCTGATTCACCACGCGCATTTCATGCGGACGTTCCGCGTCGCACTCTGGCTGGTTGTTGGTTTTGCGGCATTGCTCAGCGGTTTTCTCGGCTGGGCCGCCGTGCGCCGGGGGTTGGCACCGCTGCGCGATATCAGTCGCAGTGCGGCCGGCATTACTGCCAATCGTCTCGACCAACGGCTGCCGGCAGACGCCTTCCCCGTCGAACTGGCCGAGGTGGCGAAAACGCTTAACGAGATGCTGGCGCGACTCGAGAAATCGTTTCGCCGTCTATCCGATTTTTCCTCCGATCTGGCGCACGAGTTGCGCACACCGGTCAGCAACCTGCTGACGCAAACGCAGGTGACCCTGTCCAAAACCCGGACGCGTGAAGAGTATCAGGACGTGTTGGCGTCCAATGCGGAAGAGTTCGAGCGGCTGACGAGGATGATTTCGGACATGCTCTTTCTGGCCAAATCGGATAACAGCCTGATCGTTCCGCATCGCGAGCGCGTCGACCTGGCGGCCGAGATCGGAAGTCTGTTTGAGTTCTATGAGGCCCTGGTCGAAGAAAAGGGGGTGACTCTGAGTCGTTCCGGGGAGGGTTCGGTTTTCGGCGACCGGTTGATGCTGCGTCGGGCCGTCAATAATCTGCTATCGAACGCCGTGCGCCATACGCCGAAAGGCGGGGTGATCAAGGCAGTAATTGACGATTCGGATGCTGCGATCATCACCCTGTCAATCGAAAACACCGGGGAAACCATCGCTCCCGAGCACTTGGTGCGATTGTTCGATCGCTTCTACCGAGCCAATGCATCCCCGCAGAGTTTCGGTGAAGGCGCAGGGCTTGGATTGGCCATTACGCGCTCAATCGCGCACGCTCACGGCGGAGAGGTTCTTGCGCATTCGGAAAACGGAGTGACGCGCCTAGAGATTCGGCTTCCGGTCTAGGTGCAGGTTCTCACCTGCTTGCCTGTTCAGCTCCTTTGCCGTCGATCAACGGAGTAACGCCGACCAGCTCCGAGGAAACGCCTGAACCAACCCCCTTGGCGACCGATCAGGCTATTTGGGAGAGGCGCTCGCAACAAAATCGCCTAGAATGGCGATGCTTTTGCCATTTCTCGATTGATGCCACAACGCTGCAACAAACAGGCAGGAACACATGAAAAACCGACCGAATTATTCCACGCTCGCTGTCTTGGCGACCGGCGGCATGTTAGCCGCCGGCTGTGTCGTCGTTCCCGGCGTCGAGGTTACCGCCTTGCCGACGCGCATCGACTATGCCTGCGCCGGCGGCAAGACCCTACCGGTCGCGCGCGCGCCGGAACAGCGCATGGCGGCGGTGCTGGTCAACAACCGGGAAATCCTCTTGCGCGCCGGAGAAAGCGCCGCGCAGGAGAAATACACCGACGGCCAGTACTCGCTTTATCTGGACGGTGAAAAGGCTTTTCTCGAAGAGAACGGCATCGTTCTCTTCGGCCCCTGTACTTCGCCTGTGCCCTTGTCCAAGTATTACCGCACGTACTAGCAGCGCGCTATCAATACCATTTCAAACTCGCCCATTGCGCTACTTCCGGTGCGGGAAGAGCTTGGCTTGGGGTTGCCGTAAATTTCGCAAATGGTCGTAATCCAAGTGTATGTCATGTTCCACAAGGGTCTCTTGACGACCC
>NZ_FLQY01000213.1 GCF_900089945.1 Candidatus Propionivibrio aalborgensis
CCAGTTTGCGGCCCGGCCCGCGCCGTCGCAAGAAATGCCAGCGCGTCGGCCATGTGGGGTGATTCGGCGCGCAGCATGGCCTGGAAGGTATAGGGCGGGAACCCGGCCTCTTCGCGCTCCTTGAGTTGGCTGTCAGCGAACGCCGCGTAGTCGTGCTGGACCAGTGCGGCGTAAAGCGGGTGGTCGGGAAACTGTGTCTGGATCAGCACTTCGCCCGGCAATTCGGCGCGGCCGGCGCGACCGGCCACCTGCATCAACTGGGCAAACAGCCGCTCTGGCGCGCGCCAGTCGGAAGCGAACAGCGCTGCGTCGGCGCCGAGCGCTCCAACCAGTGTCAGTTTCGGGAAATCGTGCCCCTTGGCCAGCATCTGCGTACCAACCAGAATGTCGGCGTCGCCGCTGTAAATCCGTTGGACCAGCGTTTCCCACTGTTTTCGGCTGCGAGCCGAATCGCGGTCGACGCGCAGGATGCGCGCCTGTGGGAAGCGCTCGGCGAGCACCGATTCCAGCCGCTGGGTGCCGCGGCCGAAAGGCTGGATGTCCTGATTGCCGCAAGTCGGGCAGGCTTTCGGTATCGGACTCTCGAAGCCGCAATGATGGCAGCGCAGGCGCCTGTCGAGAAGATGCAAGACGAGATTGGCGGCGCAGCGATGGCAGTGCGAGATCCATCCGCAGTTGGTGCAGGCGAGGACCGGCGCGTAGCCGCGACGATTGAGAAAAACCAGGCTCTGTTCGCCGCGTGTCAGGCGCTTTTCAATCCCTAGCAGCAGCGCTGCGGAAAGCCCGTCCTGCAGTTTTTCAGGGCGGGTATCGATACGTTGAACAAGCGGCAGGCGTGAATTTTCAACGGCCCGCTGGTGCAGTGTAAGCAGCGTGTAGCGAGCGGGCGTCCGGTGGTCGGTGGCATTCGCCCAGCTCTCCAGCGATGGGGTGGCCGATCCGAGCACAATCGGAATGCCTCGTTCCCGGGCGCGAAAGACGGCAACGTCGCGTGCCGAGTAACGCATTCCGTCCTGTTGCTTGAAGGATGCGTCGTGCTCTTCATCGACAACGATCAGGCCAAGGTCTGGCAGCGGGGCAAAGATGGCCAGGCGCGTACCGAGTACAATGCGCGCGCGTCCTTCCAGCGCTGCGCGCCAGTTGCGCGTGCGCGCCGCCTCCGTCAACTCGCTGTGCAGACTGACCAGCCCGGCACTCGGGAAGCGTGCAGCGACACGGGATTCAAGCTGTGGTGTCAAGTTGATTTCGGGAACGAGCATCAGCACCTGCCGACCGGCTGCCAGCGACCGCTCGACCAGCCGCAGGTAGATCTCGGTCTTGCCGCTGCCGGTCACGCCGTGCAGCAGATAGGCTCTAAATCCTTTGCTGTCTTCGGCTATCGCGGCCAGCGCTGTCTTCTGCTCAGCCGTCAGTTCGGGCGGTTCCTGCGGCGGTGACGGTTTAACGAAACGCTGGCTCGTTCGGGCCTTGGGCGGGGCGACGCGCCGCAGTCCCGCTGGCAGAGTTGACAGCATCACCTCGCCGAGCGGAGCTTGATAGTAAGCGGCACAGAACTCGCTCAGGCGGAACCAGTCTGCCGGTAGTGCGGGAATGTCGCGCAGCACGGCTTCGATCGATTTGAGTCGGGCGACCGGGACGTCACTGGACTGCGGAAGCACGACGATAATGCCGATCCTCGATTTCTGGCCAAAGGGGACGCGGACCAGCCGACCGAGGTCGGAATCAGACAACGCCTCGGTCTCGGGAACGATGTAATCAAAGAACCGGTGCAGCGGAACATCAAGGGCGACGCGAGCTATCTGCATACTGACCAGTCCATGAGTCCGGAAACACCGATTTGTCCCCTGTTGGCCCGCCGGATGTTTGCGGCCCGTCAGTAAGAATCTGTACTTTTTCCGACGCCTATTCGTTAAATACGCCAGAAATTACCAAACGCTAACCGTAGTCAGCTTCGCTTAGCTGGGAAAGTTCGCGCCGGTTCTGCAATAGCCGCGTAACTCATTAACTAATCGATGTATTCTCACTTGTGCACATTTTCTGTGGATAAGTCTGTGAAGTAGTTGACCAAAACCCCTTCAAACACCCTGAGAGCAAGGCGGTTGCTTACTTTGCCGCAAAATAAGGCACACAATTTACTGTTATTAATCAAAGAGATAAGAATAAGTCACTGATTTTGAAAGGACTTGTGTAGGTTCTGTGACAGCGAATCAGTTTCTGTGCATAAGTCAAGGCGAATGATGAAAAAAGTTCATGTTTTTTCTCTCAAAAACTTGCTGTAGCTGTGTACCTTTTCGACGAGTGCTGTTACACGTTCCGGCTGGGTGAATTGCGAAATGCCGTGCCCGAGGTTAAAGACGTGGCCGGTATCGCCGGAACCGTAACTGTCGAGGACTTTTTGCGCTTCGTCGGCAATCTTGTCAGGTGAAGCAAAGAGCACGTTGGGATCGAGATTGCCTTGCAGGGCGACCTTGTGACCGACGCGTCGACGCGCCTCGCCAATGTCGATGGTCCAATCGAGTCCGACTGCATCGCAACCGCTATCGGCGATGGATTCCAGCCACAACCCGCCGCCTTTGGTGAATATGATCGAGGGAACGCGTTCGCCGTCTTTCTCCTTGATCAAACCGGAGACGATGCGCCGCATGTACTGCAGGGAAAACTCGGGATACGCCGCAGCCGAGAGACCTCCTCCCCATGAGTCGAAGATCATCACCGCCTGTGCACCGGATTCGATCTGGGCATTCAGGTAGGCAATCACGGCATCAGCCGTCACCGACAAGATGCGATGCATCAGATCGGGCCGGTCATAGAGCATGGTCTTGACGTGTCGATAATCGCTGCTCGACGCGCCTTCGATCATGTAACAGGCCAGGGTGTAAGGGCTGCCGGAGAATCCGATAAGAGGTACCGAGTTATCCAGCGCACGGCGGATTTCTGAAACACCGTCCGTTACGTAGCGCAGGTGCTCGTAAGGATCGGGAGCGGTCAGGTCACGTATTTCCCATTCCTGGCGCAGCGGGCGTTCGAATCTGGGTCCTTCGCCTTCGGTGAAATATAGCCCGAGGCCCATGGCGTCGGGCACGGTGAGGATGTCCGAGAAAAGGATCGCTGCATCAAGGTCGTAGCGGGCGAGCGGCTGCAAGGTGACTTCGCAGGCCAGGGACGGATTCTTGCAGAGTTGCAGGAAGCTGCCCGCGCGTTTGCGCGCTTCGCAGTATTCGGGCAGGTAACGCCCCGCCTGACGCATGAGCCAGATCGGAGTGTACTCGGTGGGTTCCTTGAGCAGCGCGCGCAGGAAATTGTCGTTGCGGGGTCGGGTCACGTTAGGCTTTGTTGAAGAGGAGGTAAATGGCCTGAATCCGTATCAGCGTGGAGAGCGACGGGCGGAGTCGAGAAAGGTCGATTATCCCGCGTTCGCAGGGCCAGCGCTACCGACGCCCGCCGTACCCAGGCTAGCGGCGCCAGAAGGCCGGGGTAAAGACGACCAGCAGCGTGAAAATTTCCAGACGCCCGAGCAGCATGGCGAAGGTACATATCCAGGTCTGGAAATCGTTGAGCACCTCGAAGGTCGTTGCCGGCCCCACTTGATTAAGTCCCGGCCCGGTGTTGTTGATGCTGGCTACGACCGCCGAAAAGGCGGTGATGATATCCAGCCCCGACAGGGACATCAGCAGGGTCATCGAGACAATGCTGACCATGTACATGAAGCCAAAGGCGAGTACGGCAAAAAGAATGTTGCCGGGTACCACCTCCGAGCCGATTCGCACCAGATAGACAGCATCGGGGTGGATGGCGCGCAACAGCTCGCGGTTGACCTGCTTGTACAGGACAAGGGCGCGGATCATCTTGATGCCGCCACCGGTCGACCCCGCACTGGTTGCAAAGCTGGAAAGAAACAGCATCCACAGCGGTGCGAACATCGGCCAGAGGTAGTAGTCGGTGTTGGCATATCCTGTGGTCGTGGCGATCGAAACGACGTTGAATGCCGAATAGCGGAAGGCTTCAGAGAAACTGCGATAGACGTCGTTCTCATTGAGGAACACGGCGATTCCGAGAACGCTGCCGAGGGCCACGACGAGAAACCATACGGCTTCGGGATCGGTGATGTACGGGCGGATGGAGCGGCCGGAAAGCGCAACGAAGTGCGTCGCGAAATTCATGCCGGCAATCAGCATGAAGACGATGCTGACCGTTTCGATGGTTGGCGAGTTGAAGTAGCCGAAACTCGCATCGTGGCTCGAAAATCCGCCCAGGCCCATGGTCGAGAAGGAATGCATGATGGCATCCATCCAACTCATGCCGGCCCAGTGGTACGCGAGGAAGCAGCACACCGTTATGCCGGTATAGACGCCCCACAGACCCTTGGCCGTTTCGGCGATACGCGGGGTCATTTTCGAATCCTTCATTGGCCCCGGCGTCTCGGCCTTGAACATCTGACGACCACCAATGCCGAGCAGCGGGAGTATCGCTACCGCCAGAACGATCAAACCCATGCCGCCAAGCCAGACGAGCTGGGTGCGCCAGAAATTGATCGACACCGGCAGCTTGTCCAATTCCGAGAAGACCGTCGCCCCGGTTGTTGTCAACCCCGATACGGCTTCAAAGTAGGCATCGGTAAAACTGGCGTCAAGATAAAAAATGAGTGGCAGCGCAGCGAACACCGGCAACACCGTCCACACCAGCGCGACCATCAGGAAGCCGTCACGGATCGTCAAGTCACGCTTGTTCCTGCGCGTGAAACCCCACAGAACGAGTCCCACGCCCAGGGTCAGCAGGATGGCTTCGTCGAACGCGCGCGCCGCGCCGTCCTGAAAAACCCATGAAACACCTACCGGCACCAGCATGGTCAAGCCGAAAATGAAGATCACCATGGACAGAACACGAATGACCGGTAAGTAAACTTTCATCGGAATGCGTTCAGAAAAAATGCAGTCCGACCGAGAAAAGCTTCTCAACCTTCTTGACCACTTTCGCATTCAAGCAGAATACGATGACGTGATCGGCGGGCTTGATGACCTCGCCCTTGTGGGCGATAACCACATGCCCCTTCTTCTTTATCTTGAGCATGCCCGCGTAAGCGATATCTTCAATCCTGTCGAAGTCACGTACGATCGCGACGAGCGTCGCACCGGGAATTACCGGCAGATCGCCAACCCGACGACCCACGACCCGCGAGCTCTTTTCATCGCCATGAACGACCAGTTCAATGGCTTCGGCCGCGCCACGCCGCAGACTGTGCACCTTGGCCACGAAGCCCCGGCGAACGTGGGTGAGCAGGTCTCCGATCGAGACCAGCGCCGGAGAGATTGCGATGTCGATCGGACCGCTCTGCACCAGGTCGGCATAGGCTCGCCGGTTGATCAGCGCCAGCACCCGCTTGCAACCCATTGCCTTGGCCAGCGAGGCCGACATGATGTTGTCTTCTTCGTCGTTGGTCAGGGCGAGAAAAAGATCGGTTTCGCCGATCGACTCCTGTTCCAGCAACTCCTCGTCAGTTGCATCGCCGAGAAGCACCAGGCCGTTGCCGAGCAGGTTGGCGATCGTCTGCGTGCGGGCCGTATTGCTTTCGATGACCTTTACCAGACACTTTCCCTCAAGCATTTGCGCAACACGCAAGCCGATGTTCCCGCCGCCGGCAATGATGACGCGCTGCACCGGAGTCGTTTTTTGTCGCATTTCGATCAGCACCCGCCGAATGTGCTCGTCAGCAGCCAGCACGAAGACTTCGTCGCCTTCTTCGATGACCGTACTCCCGGTTGGTGTGACGGCATGGTCGCGTCGAAAGATGGCCGAGATTCGAGCATCGACATTTCCGCCCAGGTGCTCGCTCATTTCCCTGATCGGCTTGCCCACCATCAATCCCCCGGCGGTTGCTTTCACGGCAACCAGGGCGACGCGCTCATTGGCAAAGTAAAGCACCTGCAGCGCTTCGGGAAACTCAACCAGCTTGACCAGGTAGTCGGTGATCACCTGCTCCGGGCACAGCGCATAACTGACCGCGAAATTCTTCTCGGTCAGCAGCTCAGCATCGTCCATGAATTCGGACGAGCGGAGCCGTGCGATCCGCGTCGGCACGTTGAACATCGTGTGCGCCAGTTTGCAGGCGATGAGGTTGGTCTGGTCGCTTCGCGTGACCGCAATCAACATGTCGGCGTCGGCCAGTCCGGCATCCCGCAGTGTGGATGGCAGAACTGCATTTCCGGCAATCGTACGCAAATCGAGACGCACCTGCAGATACTCGAGCCGCTTCTGATCGTTATCGACGATTGTGATGTCGTTATTCTCGGAGGCGAGAATCTGGGCAATGCTGGCGCCGACCTGACCGGCGCCGAGGATGACAATTCTCATGATCGCGCCCGCCTTGAACTAATGTTGGGAGGCTTCATTCGGTGTCTTCGCCGCGTCGGCCGAGGTTCAATCCGAGTTGCTTCAACTTGCGATACAGATGCGTACGCTCAAGGCCGGTTCTGTCTGCGACACGTGCCATGTTTCCCCCCTCGCTTTTAAGATAATGCTCGAAGTAGAGGCGTTCGAAAGCTTCACGCGCTTCGCGCAAGGGCTGGTTGAACAGGGGTAGCGCCGGTGGCGCTTCGGGTGCATCGCGCGCCTCGCGAAGCAGAATGCTATCTACGTCATCGACCGAAATATCGTCGTCCAGCGCCGAGAGAGCGAGATTCTTGATCGTCGCCAGCAACTCGGCCCATTCGCCCTGCCAGTGATGCAGGCGCAGTGCGTTGAGGGCACCGCTGGAAAAACTTCTCGACGGCACCTCGTTGCGTGCAATGAGGTGCGACAGAACCAGCGTCGAAATTTCCGGAACGTCATCCGTATGCATGGAAAGTTGCGGCAAAGACACCCAGACTTCGCTCAGGCGCGTTACCAGCGCCGGGTCCCAACCGTTCTCGATCAGCGAAGATAGCGGGCGCGCCGAGGCGGCAACCAGCTGGAGATTGTATTTCTCGAGTCGCTCAAGTGCATAAACGAGATTCTTTTGCTGCAGCTTTCCCAGCACGCTCAGGTCAGCAAGAAACAGAATGCCGCCCGCTGCATTTGCTAGCATCTCCTGGGTCAGGGGTTCGCTGGACGCAGATAGATCAAGCCAGGGCGTCTTGGGCGTGTGCAGGGTACGTGCGCAGATCTCGGCAATGCTGCCGGAGGCATTCTTGAGGAGCAGGAGAGAAGTCTTGGCTGCGGTCTGTTCGAGTCGTTTCTTCAAATCCTTGAGCAGCGGCGAGCGGGCAAAGGCATCGAGCGTAAGGGGCGGCAACTGCGGCGAAACATCGTGTTTGAGCGCTTTCTTGACGGTGGCCAGCAGCTTCTGCAATGCAATCGGCTTTTCGAGAAAATCGATCGCGCCGACGCGTGTTGCTTCAACTGCGGAGTCGATCGTTCCGTGGCCGGACATCATGACAACCGGCATGGTCAACAAACCGGCTGACGACCACTCCTTGAGCAGCGATATGCCATCCGTATCCGGCATCCAGATATCGAGGAGAACAAGATCCGGACGCTTTTCGCTACGACTGTTACGTGCCGCTGCGGCATTTTCGGCGAGCAGGACCGTATGCCCTTCGTCGGCAAGAATTTCCGAGAGCAACTCGCGGATGCCCATTTCGTCGTCAACCACCAGTATCTGCGCCATGATCAGCTTTCGTTAGTTGTTTCAGTCATAGTTGTTGTAATGGGATTGGGCGTCAGTCGCTCGGCCAAGGGTAAACGAATGCTCACCTCGGCGCCTGTCGGCTGACGGTTCTTTATCCTGATGTGTCCCTGATGCTCATCGACAATCTTCTTGACGATGGCCAGCCCCAGCCCGGTACCTCCCGCTTTGCTTGTGACATAAGGCTCAAAAGCACGCGCCATGATTTCGGGCGGGAAGCCTGGGCCGCAATCGGTGACGAGCAATTCCGCCATTCCTTCGACGACGCGCGTAGTCACGCCGATCTGCGCTGCCTCAACTCCCTCCTGAGCATCCTGGGCGTTGCGCAGGAGATTGTGAATAATCTGCCGCAACTGGCTCGCGTCGCCCCATACGGCGGGCAAAACAGCGTCAAGCTCAATATTGATCCGATTTTGCGAGCTCTCGTACAGACCAAGCAATTCGCTGATCAGGGCATTCAGGTCAAGCTGGCCCAGCTCGGGTGCCGGCATGCGCGCATAGGCGGAAAACTCGTTGACCATGCGTTTCATCGCCTGCACCTGATTGATGATCATCTGCGTCGAGCGGTCGAGCATTTCGGCATCGCCGGCGCTCAACTTGCTGGCCAGCTTGAGCTGCATTCGTTCGGCTGAAAGCTGGATCGGTGTCAGGGGGTTCTTGATCTCGTGTGCCAGGCGTCGCGCGACTTCTCCCCAGGCGGCGCTGCGCTGAGCGGCCACCAGTCGAGTGACATCGTCGAATACGACAACATATCCGCCGTTGGTCCCTTCCGGCAGTTGCGTTCCACGCAACAGCAGGATTTGCGGCAGACTGCCCGGTCGATCAAGTTCGATCTGGGTATGCCATTCCTTGCGTCCGTACTCGGCAAACGC
>NZ_FLQY01000214.1 GCF_900089945.1 Candidatus Propionivibrio aalborgensis
CTCTAAGGATAGGGGAACGAAATGTCATTCCAACAGGCTTTGAGCGGTCTTAACGCATCATCCAAAGCGCTTGACGTGCTTGGCAACAATATTGCCAACGCCAATACCGTGGGATTCAAGTCCGCAGAGGTTCACTTTTCCGATGTTTTCGCCAATTCGCTGGCTGGTAGTGGTGCTTCTCAGGTCGGTATCGGTGCTACGATCTCAGGGATCCAGCAAACGTTCAGCCAGGGCAACGTAACGGCGACCAACAATCCGCTCGATATTTCGATCAATGGCGGCGGATTCTTTCGCATGAATCGGAACGGCGAAGTAACCTATACCCGGAATGGACAGTTCCATCTTGACAATGCAGGTTTCATCGTTAATGACCAGACGATGAAGGTCATGGGTTTCCCGGCCGACGCAAACGGAGTAATTACCGCTTCCAGCCCGGTTGATCTGCAATTGTCATCGAGCCAGATCAGCCCGAGAGCGACCAGCGATCCCTTGGCGGGGAATCTTACTGCCAATTTGAACCTGGATTCACGGCAGGGCGTTCCGGCAGTTGCGCCGTTCAATTTCGCCAATCCACAGACCTACAACTATTCGACTGCCTTGTCGGTGTTCGATACGCTGGGCGTTCCGCACACCATGACGATGTACTTTGTACGGACGGCCGGCGGCCCGTGGAATGTGCACGGCACAATGGACGGAGCGACGCCACAAGCCTTTCCCGCAGCACTTGCTTTTAATACATCGGGTGTGCTGACGACAGCGATGCCGTTGGTGCTCCCGTCGTGGGCGCTGACCACAGGTGCTGCCTCACCTTGGTCACCGGGCTCCATGGATTTTACCGGAACCACCCAGTACGGCAGCGCATCAAGCGTTGATCGATTGACGCAGGGTGGGTATACGACGGGTAGTCTGACTGGGCTGAGTGTTGGCTCCGACGGTATCGTTCAGGGCCGGTACAGCAATGGCCAGGCTCGCAATCTGGGTCAAGTCGTTCTGGCGACCTTTGCCAATCCGAACGGCCTTCAGTCTTTGGGGAACAATCAGTGGGCATTGACGTCGGTGTCCGGCCCGGAACTGGTCAGCGCACCGGGAACCGGCAGTCGCGGAGTTTTGCAGTCGGCTTCGGTGGAGGAGTCCAATGTCGATCTGACCGCGCAACTGGTCAACATGATTACCCAGCAGCGCAACTACCAATCCAATGCGCAAACGATCAAGACCCAGGATCAGATACTGCAGACGCTGGTAAATCTTCGCTAAGCCGTATTGAAGAATAACCGAGGCCGATATGGATCGCCTGATCTACACCGCAATGACCGGCGCCAAGCACGCCTTCCTGCAACAGGCCGGTGTCTCACAAAATCTGTCCAATGCTTCGACGGTCGGTTACCGCGCAATGGAGCACAAGTTTCGCGCGGTGCCCATTCAGGGTGAAGGGGCTCCAACGCGGGCATTCGTGGTGGACGCGTCGGTGGCCGATGTATTTGAACAAGGTCCGCTGATGGCCACAGGTCGTCCGCTGGATGTGGCTGTTCAGGGGGCGGGTTGGATTACGGTGGAGACTCCCGATGGGCGCGAGGCGTATACCCGGGCCGGAAACCTTCAAGTCAACACCAATGGTCAACTTCAGACCGCCACTGGATTGAAC
>NZ_FLQY01000215.1 GCF_900089945.1 Candidatus Propionivibrio aalborgensis
TGAATCATGTCTGTACTCAAAGCCAAGTCCCCGCAATCATGCCACGTCGCGTTTGGCACACATGAGCTCTGCTTCGGCCACGATCTCCCCGTCTACGCGTGCTTCGGCCTTGTATTTCCAGATGCCACGCATCTGACGCAGTATCTCGACATGCAAGTGGAGTTGATCGCCGGCAGTCACCGGCTTCTTGAAACGGGCATTGTCAATGCCGACAAAATAGAAAACCGAGTTGTCATCTGGCTTTATACCCATGGTCTTGAATGAAAGGATTCCGGCAGCCTGAGCCAGCGCCTCCATGATCAGCACCCCCGGCATCACCGGGAAATGCGGAAAATGGCCAACAAAATAAGGTTCATTGATTGTGATGTTCTTGTAAGCATGAATCGCTTTCCCGGGCTCGAACGAAATCACGCGATCTACCAAAAGGAATGGATAGCGATGCGGCAGGTGGTCAAGAATTTCCTTAATATCCATTGCATTCAAGATGTTTTCTCCATTTCCTCGAGTTTTTTCTCAAGATCTGAAACCCGCTTGGCCAATTTTGCCAGCCGCTTGATCTGAGCCGCGTTGCGCAGCCACTCCTCATGCACTTCAAGCGGGAAAATGCTGGTGTATTGCCCCGGTTTGCGCAGGCTCTTGCTTACCAATGTGCCGGCTGAAATGTGGACATCATCAGTCAATTCAAGATGGCCAGTAATCATCCCGGCACCACCGATGGTGCAGCGACGTCCGATTTTTGTGCTGCCCGCAATGCCAACACAACCCGCCATCGCCACATGATCACCGATGACCACGTTGTGCGCAATCTGGATTTGATTGTCCAGTTTGACGCCGTGACCAATCATCGTGTCATCCAGCGCCCCCCGATCAATCGACGTATTGGCGCCGATTTCGACGTCATCACCAATGACTACACGACCGATTTGCGGAATCTTGACCCAGCGCTCCCCCTCTTTGGCGAAACCAAAACCATCGCTACCGATAACTGCTCCAGCCTGAATAAGCGCACGGCGACCGATCACGCAATGATGATAGATGACGACGTTCGGATAGAGCAGCGAATCGTCGCCAATTGAAACACCGTCACCTATGATACAGCCAGGATACAGGGTGACGTTTTGGCCGATTACTACATTTTGACCAATCACAACGTTCTCGCCAATACTGGCCGAAGAAGGAACAAGGCTGTGCACCACAGCGGACGGGTGAACACCAGCCGGACGCGAAGCACTCGGGTTCAGCAAGGCCACAACGCGAGCGTAATAAGCGTAGGCGTTATGATGAATGATCCGCGGAAGCGCCGTATCCCCGGCAAACTGAGGCGGCACAATAACCGCTGCCGCCAGGGTAATCTGCAGCTGTTGGCGGTACTTCGGATGGGCAAGAAAGGCTATTTGTCCCGGACCTGCAGAGGCCAGACTGCCAACCTGCGACACGATGACAGAACCGTCACCTTCAAGAGAACCACCGAGGCGGGAGACGATTTCGTCGAGCCGCAGACCTTCTTGCGCAGGCACGGCTAATTACTTGCCTTCGGATAATGCCTTGATTATTTTGTCTGTCACATCGAGTTTCGGGCTAACCCAGACAACATCCTGGACGATCAGATCATACTTTTCGCTCTCGGCAAGCTGTTTGATCGCCTTGTTCGCCTTTTCGATGATGGCGGCATTCTCTTCGTTCTGACGAAGGTTCAGGTCTTCGCGGAACTCCCGCTGTTTACGCTGGAACTCTCGAGTTAGCTCGTTCAGGTCTTTTTCTTTCGCACGGCGCTCGGTCTCAACCATCGTAAGTGCATTTTTTTCCAGTGATTCCTGCAAGGACTGGATTTGCTTGGCCATGCGCTGCAGATCCTGGTCGCGTTTTGAAAATTCGGATTCAAGCTTCTTTGCTGCCTTGACGGCCGTGGGCGCGTCACGGAATATGCGCTGCGTATTCACGTAACCAATCTTCACTGTTTCCGATGCCAACGCGAAAGACACTGGCAGCGAAGCCATCAACGCGACCAGCAACGTGGCAATTTTCCTGTTCAAGATACTTCTCCCGAGTTAAAAAGTCTGTCCCATCTGGAACTGGAACACTTGCAGTTTATCATTTTTCTCATCATTGAGTGGCTGGGCGATACTGAATTTAAGCGGCCCGAAGGGGGATATCCAAGTCGCTGCCAAACCGAGCGACATCCGGATCGGACCTTGATCGCAGATCCCCCCGCCTACGTTACAGGTGCCGGTTTGTGTATCGCTATCGCCGTATACCTGTCCAGCGTCGAAGAACGGGCCCCAGCGCACCGATTTGTCGATACCAAAACCATACAGAGGCATTGACAACTCGGCATTGAAGACAACCCGACGGGTGCCCCCTAACCGCACTTCATCGCCCGTAGTGGGTGCAATCTCATAGGGCCCGAGACTCGCCGTATCGTAACCCCGAACCGATCCTACGCCACCAGCATAAAAATTCTTGTAAAAGGGGACCTCCTGTCCGGACAGGCCCTTGGAGTACCCAAGTTCACCGTTGAGCATCAGCACCATGTTCTGGGTTACCGGGAAAAATCGCTGATGCTGATAGCTAAGTCTGTAGAATTTGAGATCCCCGCCGGGTAGAGCGAACTCGACATTAGCTTTCTGCAAGGCTCCCCGCGTTGGACTAAGCACACTATCCTTCGTATCGCTGACCCAGCCAACTGTCAATGGCAATGTGAGGTTGGTACATGACGTCGGTATTGTGCTGAGGTTTGCCGGGATGGTTGAACTACCCGAGCCGCAAAATTCATTGTTGAATCTTAAATACTGGGTTGGCGTGTCAGGATCCGTTGGATCGATTTCAACCTTGGTCTGATCAATGGCCAGGCCGAAATTGATCGATTGTTTCTCCGCAATCGGAATGCCAAAACGGATACCTCCTCCGGCTGACACCGTTTTGTATTGGTAGTCCAGCGATGTAGGGTTGGTCTTTTTATAATAAGCATCGAAACCCTGGCTGACACCGTCCACTGTAAAGTACGGGTTTGTATAGCTGATTCCAAGGGTGCGATTGATCGTACCCGTATTAACTTGTAATGCAAGGAATTTCCCGCTACCGAATATGTTGGCCTGTGATACGGAGCCCGATAGAACCAGTTTTTCTGATTGTGAAAAACCTGCACCCAGAGAAATGCTCCCGGTCGATTTTTCAGTTACATGGATATCGACGTCAACCTGATCGGTTGTTCCTGGCACCGGCGGCGTTTCGACATTGACTTCGCCAAAGTAGTTGGTTTTGTCGATACGCTCTCGCGAAAGCTTTACTCGACCATCGTCGTACCAGGCACCCTCCATCTGGCGAACTTCCTGCCGAATTACTTCATCGCGGGTCTTGGTGTTGCCAGAGATATTGATGCGTCGAACGTAAACCCTTTTTCCCGGGTCGACAAAGACGGTGAATGCGACCTGCCTTTTCTCTTTATCCAGCTCAGGCGCAGCATTGACATTGGCAAACGCATAGCCCATCGCCGAAAGCTTATCGCTGATGGCCTTAGTACTTTCGTTCAGCATTTCGCGCGAAAACACGTCGCCCGGTTTGATCTTCATCGCCTTCCTGAATTCATCTTCAGGAAGAATGAGGTCGCCCGCCAGCTTCATCGAAGATACGATATAACGATCCCCCTCGACAATGCTTATCGTAATGAAGATATCCTTCTTGTCGGGGCTGATCGACACCTGGGTCGAATCGATGTTGAATTCAAGATAGCCACGATTGAGATAGTAAGAACGCAAAGCCTCCAAGTCAGCGGCAAGTTTCTGTTTTGAATATTGGTCGTTTTTTGTATACCAACTGATCCAGTTGGGAGTCTGCAACTGAAAAAGTGCCAGAAGGTCCTTCTCCTTGAACGAATTGGCGCCCACAATGTTAATCTGCTTGATTTTGGCCGCATCACCTTCGTTAATGTTGAAGTTGATCGACACCCGGTTCCGTTCAAGCGGCGTCACCGTAGTCGTTATTACGACCCCATATTTGCCGCGTGTCAGATACTGGCGCTTCAACTCCTGCTCGGCTCTCTCGAGCATGCTGCGATCAAAGGAGCGCGAGACCGCGAATCCGGCTTCCTTGAGGCCTTTGGTCAGTTGCTCCTTATCGAATTCCTTGAGACCGACAAAGTCAATCTGCGCAATGGCCGGGCGTTCTTCTAGCGCAACAATGACCACATCGCCGTCAATTTCGATGCGTACATCCTTGAAAAAACCGGTCGCAAACAAGGTCTTGATTGCCTGCGCGGCTTTGTCGTTGGTCATGGTGTCCCCGACTTTGATCGGGAGATAGCTGAATACCGTGCCAGCTTCAGTGCGCTGGATACCGTCGAGGCGAATATCCTTGACTATAAACGGTTCGAAAGCGGATGCGCCGGTCACAAAAAGCGTGGCAATCAGTCCCGCTAGCAGGTTCTTCATCATTAGGTCAGCCGGAAATCAATCGATCGATATCATTGTAGAAGGCAAAGGCCATCAACATCAGCAAGAGCGCCAGCCCGATTCTCTGGCCAATGTCCATGCTGCGCTCGGAAAGCGGCGCCTTCGTGATGATTTCGACGACATAATACAGCAAATGCCCGCCATCCAGAATTGGAATGGGCAGCAAATTCAGTACTGCTAGACTGATGCTGACGAGGGCCAGAAACTTGAAGTAGTAATCCACTCCGAGCCTCGCAGACTGCCCTGCGTAGTCGGCGATTGTCACCGGTCCGCTGATATTGCGCCAGGACACTTCGCCGGTAATCATCTTCCCGATCATCGCGAAGCTAAACACCGACTTATTCCAGGTCTCTTCGATGGCCTTGCCCAGCGCGGATATCAGTCCGTAACGAACGGTGATCATTAAATCGCTTCTCGACGCTCCGGCATCTCTGACCGTCGCCCCGATCCGGCCGATTTCTTTGCCGCCTTCGTCGATGATGGCGGGTATTACTTCGATAACATGTCGTTCGCCATTCCGGCTGACTTCAAAAATCAAGGCCTTACCAGGAGAACTGCGGACGCCATGCACGACGTCAGGCCAGGTAACGACTGGCTTGCTGTCAATCGCCAGTATCTCATCTCCAGAATGCAGGCCAGCAACAGCAGCGGCACTGTCCGGGCTAATTTTTGCAAGCACGGGCGGAATCCTGGGACGGTAAAAGCTGATTCCCAGCTTAGCAAGCGCATCGCCTTCCCAACCGCCTGCTCGCGCAGACGAAACATCGAGGCGACGAAGACTGATTTCATTGCGCTGATTGATCACCTCCAGCTTGATCAAATCCTGATCAACAGCCTGGCGTATCAGTGCCCAATGCATACCCTGCCAGGTTTGAACCACCTCGTCACCCACTTTACGCACCTGCTCACCACCCTCAATTCCAGCCATTGCAGCAGGACTCGCTGCGGCTGGTGCGCCAAGAACGGGCTTCAGTTCTTCTGTACCGTGCCAGAAGAGCCCCCAGTAAACGAGCACCGCCAACAACAAGTTGGCGACAGGACCAGCAACAACGATCGCCATGCGTCGCCAGACGCTCTGCCGGTTGAAGCTGCGATGCAATTCTCGTGGATCGACCTCACCCTCGCGTTCATCCAGCATTTTGACGTAGCCACCGAGGGGAAACACTCCGACGCACCATTCAGTGCCGTCGCGACCAATTCGTTTTGACCATATCGCCCGACCGAAACCGATAGAGAATCGCAAAACCTTGACACCGGCTAGGCGTGCCACGAGGTAGTGTCCATATTCGTGGAAGATAATCAGCGCCCCAAGAAGCGGAGCAAACGCAGCCAAATAGAAAAGGAAGTTGTTCATACCGAAACCATCTCGCCGATGATTTGCTCGGCGAGCTTGCGTGCTGCACTATCAGCGTCAATCACATCGCTGAGCGCGGCCAGCTCTGTAACCGGCGACATATCCATAACTGTTGCAATAATCCTCGATATCGCTGTGAATCCGATCCGCCCATCGAGAAACGCCTGAACCGCAAGCTCATTGGCGGCATTCAGGGTCGTCGGCGCGCTATGACCGGCGCGCAGGGCGCGGAAAGCCAGATCAAGACAGGGGAAACGCTCGAAGTCAGGGCGCTCAAAATGCAATGAAGCGATTTTGCACAGATCAAGCGGCTCGACGCCGGCATTGATTCGCTCCGGATAGGCCAAACCGTGGGCTATCGGCGTGCGCATGTCCGGATTGCCCAGTTCGGCGATCACCGAGCCATCCACGTATTGCACCAACGAGTGAATGACGCTTTGTGGGTGAATGACAACCTCGATCTGTTCGGCGGGGACGTTGAACAGCCAGTGAGCCTCGATCATCTCGAGCCCCTTGTTCATCATTGTCGCCGAATCTACCGATATCTTTCGTCCCATAACCCAGTTCGGATGAGCACAGGCCTGCTCTGGGCTGACGTGTTCGAGGTCGGCGACAGGGGTATTCCGGAACGGACCGCCGGAAGCAGTCAGCAATATGCTACGCACACCGCTTTTTAATAAACTACCTGAATAATCAGCTGGAAGTGATTGAAATATAGCGTTATGTTCGCTATCTATAGGCAACAGAGTTGAATTGCTTTCACGCACGGCCCGCATGAAGACGGGTCCAGCCATGACCAAGGCTTCCTTGTTTGCCAACAGGATTTTCTTGCCGGCCACTGCGGCGGCCAGTGTTGGTTGCAGCCCTGCAGAACCGACAATGGCGGCCATAACCGAATCGACTTCCGGTAATTCCGCCATTCGGACCAGGGCTTCAGGCCCGGACTCCACATGAATTGAGCTAGCGGCCAACCTTAGTCGGCGTTGCAACTCCGCGGCCAGTTCAGCATCCCGTACTACGGCAAATCGCGGCTGAAACTCCAGGCACTGTTCGAACAAGCGGTCGATCTGATTGTGAGCGCAGAGGGCAATTACCCGATAACGTTGCGGATGACGTCGAACCACATCCAGGGTATTGACACCTATGGATCCCGTAGATCCGAGAATCGTGAGTTTCTGCAAAGTCATCACAGGCTGTCAATACACGACAGTCAGCCATACCAAGGCCACCAGCGGCAGTGTCGAGGTCAGACTATCAATCCGATCAAGCACACCGCCGTGCCCAGGCAGAACATTGCTGCTGTCTTTCAGACCGGCCTGACGCTTGAGCAGCGATTCAAAGAGGTCGCCCATGATACTGATGACCGTCAGAAGAATAAGCGCAGATAACAACAAAACAAAGCTGCCAGAAAGTACTGCCGGCAACTTTGAGGAGAAGACAAAGCCATAAACGATCACCGCCAAGCCACCGCCCACCGCACCTTCCCAAGTTTTGCCTGGACTGATGCTTGGCGCCAGTTTGTGACTGCCGAAGGTGCGCCCGAAAAAATAGGCGCCAGTATCCGCCACCCAGACAGTAGCCATTATCGCGATTAACGTTGTCGCACCAGCCTGCCTCAGTTGTATCAAAGCCAGCCAAGTCGGCAGGATCAGCACGCAGCCAGTCAGCAAACCGAGTAGAGATTTCGGCAGCGGTAAGCGGCGTCTCAGCCACACGGGCACGCCGAGCAACCAGAACGCCGCCGCCGGAAGATAAAACCAGCGCCCCAAGGCCCAAGCCGCTTCTGAGAATCCATCCTCCAGCCCCAGTGCTGCGGGTTCCAGAGCAACAAGTGCCGCACAAACGAAGATAAACGCCCCGCCCAACATGATACGCAAGTTATTGCCCAAACCCATCAGCCCGCCCCACTCCCAGGCGGCAATAGCGGCAATAAGGGTAGCAAACATGCTCCAGCCGAGTGGAGGCAAATAAAACAGTGCCAGGAAAAAGGCCGATAAAAGGAAGATCGCGGTAAGTATCCGCGTTTTAAGCATTTATCTTCAAGTTTGCCGGGCGGACCAAACCTGCGTTCTCCGGCGAATGATCGGCGTTCACAACAGACAAAGGGCCACGGATCAGTTGTTCGCTCGTTCGCCCAAAACGACGTTCACGCTGCTGATAAGAGGAAATCGCCGCAGCGAAGGCCGTCGAGTCAAATTCGGGCCAGAGGGTGTCGGTAAAGTAAAATTCAGCGTAGGCAAGTTGCCACAGCAGAAAATTACTGACCCGTTCTTCCCCGCCCGTACGAATGAAAAGGTCGGGCTCCGGTGCGTAGTTCATGGCGAGATAAGGCGCAAGGTCAGATTCACTCCAGACCCCCTTCTTTTCCGGATGCGCCAGAACCATGCGATTGACTGCCTGCAAGATGTCCCATCGCCCGCCGTAGTTGGCCGCGATGGTCAGAGTCAACTTGTCATTGACGGCTGTCTGCTGTTCGGAAGCGAGAATCAGCGACTGCAAATCCCGATCAAAAGGTGAAAGATCACCAACGACTTTCAGGCGAACACCATTGCGTTCCAGCTTGGAAACCTCCTGCTGCAACGCACGCATGAAAAGCTGCATGAGCAGGCTAACTTCCTCTTCGGGGCGACGCCAGTTTTCTGAACTGAAAGCAAAGAGGGTCAGGTACTCGATTCCGGCTTCGAGACAATACTTGATCGTATCGCGCACCGTCTCAACACCTTGACGATGCCCGGCAAAGCGTGGCAGACAGCGCTTTTTGGCCCAGCGTCCATTGCCATCCATAATTATGGCAACGTGACGCGGCACTGCGGCAGTGGTCGGAATATCTCGAGTTGAACTGGTAAAGATCGCCATTTTGAGTGCCTTTGCGACGGACTTCAAACGGCCATCAATTCTGCCTCTTTTTGGGCAAACTGTTTGTCGACCTCTGCAACATGCCTATCAGTCAATTTTTGGATATCGTCCTGTGCCCGGCGTTCATCATCCTCCGAGCATTCCTTCTGCTTGAGAAGATCCTTAAGGGTGGCATTCGCGTCCCGTCGCAGGTTACGCATGGCAACACGCGCCACTTCACACTCGTGTTTGACCACCTTGATCAGGTCGCGACGTCGTTCTTCAGTCAGCGCAGGCATCGGAACGCGTATGAGCTCACCCTGTGACGCCGGATTAAGTCCAAGATCGGAATCGCGAATGGCCTTTTCGACCTTTGGCGCCAAAGTTTTCTCCCAGACCTGAACACCCAGTGTACGAGAGTCAATCAAGGTAATGTTGGCAACGGTATTCACCGGCACCATCGAGTCGTAATAGTCGACTTGGACATGATCCAGCAGCCCGATATGAGCACGGCCCGTACGAACCTTCGCCAAATCGACCCGTAGCGCCTCAAGCGATTTCTGCATCTTGTGTTCGGTGGTCTTCTTCACCTCGGCAATCGACATTTCTTCCTCCCTCAGCTATACACCAGCGTTCCTTCGTTCTCGCCGAGCACCACCCGCTTCAGCGCGCCCGGTTTGAAGATCGAGAAGACATTGATCGGCAGTTTCTGGTCACGACACAGCGCAAAAGCTGTCGAATCCATCACGGCCAGGTTCATGGAAATCGCTTCGTTGAAACTGATCCGATCAAATCTTGTCGCCAGGGGATCCTTCTTCGGATCGGCAGAATAAATTCCATCAACCTTGGTTGCTTTGAGTACGATCTCTGCCCCGATTTCGGCACCGCGCAGGGCAGCGGCCGTATCCGTCGTGAAAAAAGGATTTCCTGTGCCGCCAGCAAAGATCACGGTTCTACCCTGCTCCAGATAACGGATTGCCCGACCACGAATATAGGGCTCGACGACCTGTTCGATATTCAGTGCCGACTGGACGCGGGCAACCATTCCAGCGACGCGCATCGCATCCTGCAGTGCCAGACCGTTCATCACCGTGGCCAGCATTCCCATGTAGTCAGCCTGTGCACGATCCATTCCGGTAGCAGCGGGAGCAACGCCCCGAAAGATATTTCCGCCGCCGATCACAACGCCTACCTGAACCCCCAAATCGACAACGCTCTTGACCTCCGAAACGACTTCGGAGATTGTCTGGCGGTTGATGCCGTAAGCATCAGAACCCATCAAGGCTTCCCCCGAGAGTTTGAGCAGTATTCGTTTGAATTTTGGGGTGGCAGCTTCGCTCATGGCAGTCGGAATTCTCTGTTTTATTTCTGTGCAGCCGCCGCTTGAGCAGCAACTTCGGCAGCAAAGTCGTTCGACCGCTTCTCGATACCTTCGCCGACCACGTACAAGGTAAACCCGGCAACCGAAGCATTCTTAATCTTGAGCAACTGCTCAATGGTCTGCTTGCCGTCCTCAGCCTTGACGAACACCTGAGCCAGCAGAGTCACTTCCTTCAGGTATTTCTGAACTGTACCCTCGGCGATCTTCTCGAGCATTGCTTCCGGTTTATTGTCGGCGCGCGCCTTTTCGATAGCAATGCGGCGCTCGGTATCGAGGAGTTCAACTGAAACGCCCTTGCTGTCCAATGCTTTCGGCTTGGAAGCAGCGATATGCATCGCCAGATCCTTGCCCAGTTGCTCATCTCCACCCTGCAGGTCCAGCAGCACGCCGATTTTGGAGCCGCCGTGGATGTATGAAGCAAGCTTGCCCTTTGCCTCTACGCGGGCGAAACGGCGAATCGACATGTTTTCGCCGACCTTGCCTACGAGCGCCGATCGGGTCGATTCGACACTACCGTCTTTCATCGGCAGCAGCGACAGGGCGGCGACGTCAGCAGGATTCTTGTCGACTACCAGATCTGCACAACCCGTGAGCAGTTGCAAGAACTCGTCATTCTTTGCAACAAAGTCTGTTTCGCAATTGATTTCGATGATCGAACCCACTTTGCCATCGGCTGAAATACTGATGGTAACCGCTCCTTCAGCGGTGATTCGAGTAGCGGCCTTGGTCGCTTTGTTGCCCAGCTTGACACGTAGAATTTCTTCGGCCTTGCCCAGATCGCCATTGGCTTCGGTCAGCGCCTTCTTGCATTCCATCATCGGTGCGTCAGTCTTTGCACGCAGTTCTGCCACCATGCTTGCGGTAATAGCCGCCATTTTTCTCTCCACTTGCAGGCATGGCCGGACAACCGGCCGCGCCTGATTAAAACAGTTCAAACGAATTGTTTCCGGTCACACTTGCCATTGCAGGCAAGTGGAGCAAAACGATCGAGGATTACTGCTCTGCTTCCTCAAAAAATTCATCGCCGGATTCAGCAGCGGCAACAATTTCTTCAACGAACTGGCTGCGACCTTCGAGAATTGAGTCGGCTACACCCCGCGCATACAAACGGATCGCGCTTGAAGAGTCGTCGTTGCCCGGAATGACGTAATCAATGCCCTCCGGTGTATGGTTGGTATCGACAACGGCGATAACCGGAATACCAAGCTTGTTCGCTTCGGTAATGGCAATCTTGTGGTAACCGACATCGATGACGAACAGCGCATCCGGCAAAGTATTCATATCCTTGATGCCGCCGATGGATTTCTGCAATTTGGCCAGCTCGCGCTGTGTCATCAGCGCCTCTTTCTTACCAAGCTTTTCCAGCGACCCATCTTCAGTCATGGCTTCCATGTCCTTGAGACGCTTGGTCGATTGCTTGATTGTCTTGAAGTTGGTCAGCATGCCGCCCAACCAGCGCTGATCAACGTAGGCCGAACCGCAGCGGCTGGCTTCTTCAGCGATGATCTCGCGCGCCTGGCGTTTAGTGCTGACGAAGAGGATGTTGCCCTTGTTGGACGACAGCTTGCGCACAAAAGCCATGGCTTCGTTGTATTTGGCGAGCGTCTTTTCGAGATTGACGATATGGATCTTGCTACGGGCACCAAAGATGTACTGAGCCATCTTGGGGTTCCAGAAGCGGGTCTGATGGCCAAAGTGAACACCGGCCTCCAGCATTTGACGCATAGTTGCAGACATACTTTCTTCCTTCATATCAGGGTTAAGCCACCATTCGCCCCTTTAGCCCGCCTTGAAAAACTGACAGGCACCCTTGATCGGGCGAATGTGCGTATTTTTGCGCACCGTAATCTGCGCACCATTTTCGGCGCGCCTCATGTACCACAATGGCACACTTGCAATGCGCATGTTCCACCGACACGGGTCGGCAAAACCCGGCGATTGTACCATCGGACACGACGAAGTTCCACTGACAATGTCGTTGTGTCTCTGCAATCGATTTGCACATCAACGTGAAGCCGGACGGCGTCGACACCTCAATCTTTCGTTGGGGAAAATTGCCTAAGCGCGCGCCTTACTTTATCCTTCGCCACATCACTCAACCCCTCGACCCTCAATGAACATGAGCATCACACTGAAATCTCCTGAAGAAATCGAGAAAATGCGGGTCGCTGGCCGCCTGGCCTCGGAAGTCCTTGATTACATCACTCCATTTATCAAACCTGGCGTCACCACCGGAGCGCTGGACAAACTGTGCCACGACTACATGGTCGATGTTCAGAATTGCATACCCGCACCGCTTGACTACGCGCCCGCCGGGTACAAGCCGTATCCAAAATCAATCTGCACCTCGATAAATCACCAGGTTTGCCATGGCGTTCCCGGCGACAGGCAGTTGAAGAATGGCGACATCGTCAATCTTGACATCACCACCATCAAGCAGGGCTATCACGGTGATACCAGCCGCATGTTTCATGTTGGTGAAGTCTCGATTCAGGCGAAACGGCTTTGCGAGGTCACTTTTGAATGCCTCTGGCTCGGCATCGCTCAGGTTAGAGCCGGTGCCCATCTCGGCGATATCGGCCATGCCATTCAACAGTATGCCGAAAAATCCGGCTACTCGGTCGTGCGTGAATTCTGTGGACACGGTATCGGCGCACGATTCCACGAAGACCCACAGGTCGTGCACTACGGCAAGGCCGGTACCGGAATTGAGCTGAAAGCCAACATGATCTTCACCATTGAACCCATGATCAACGCCGGCAAGGCGGCGATCCGTGAGCTGGCCGATGGCTGGACGATCGTTACCAAGGATCACAGCTTGTCGGCGCAATGGGAACATACCATTCTTGTTCGCGAAACCGGATTTGAAGTTCTTACGCTCTCCGAGGGCGCGCGCAAGCCGCCGGAATGGGTCAAGCTGTCCTCATGAAACTTGACTTAGACGATCGCAACGCCCTACTCGCCCGCTACAAATCACGCTTGCAGTCTGGTCAGGCGGCTATTTTCGAACGCTACCTGGCCGAAGCGGATGCTCCACGCTTGCTCCACGAGCGCTGCCAACTGGTGGACGACCTTCTGCGTGAATTGTGGACGGAGCTGTGCTTCCCGCAGTCCCTGGCGCTACTCGCTGTTGGTGGCTACGGGGGCGGAAAACTGTGGCCGGCATCCGATGTTGACTTGCTCCTGTTGCTTCCGGGAATGCCCGACGCAATGCTCACCGAAAAACTTGAGCAACTGGTTGGCTTGTTCTGGGATATCGGACTGGAGATAGGCCATAGCGTTCGCACGGTTGAGGAATGCCTCAATGAGGCCGCAGGCGACCTGACGGTCAGGACGGCACTTGTCGAAGCCCGACTGCTCATCGGAAATGAGCAACTGTTCTCGAAGTTCAACACTGAATTCCGGTCCAATCTCAACCCGCAGGAGTTCTTCCACGCCAAACGGATGGAGCAAGACGAGCGTTATCTGCGTTTTCAGGAATCACCCTACAGCCTCGAACCGAACTGCAAGGAAAGCCCGGGTGGCTTGCGCGACCTGCAATGCATCCTGTGGATTGCCCAGGCGGCAGGCTATGGCGCGAGCTGGCAGGATCTGGAGCGCCACGGCTTCATCACGCACGATGAAGCACAAGGCCTGGAGCGCAGGGAATTGTTTTTGCAACGCTTGCGCATCGAGCTACACCTCCACGTAGGGCGCCGTGAAGATCGCCTTCTGTTCGACTATCAGTCCGTGATCGCAAAGCAATTGGGGTTTACCGGAATACCGACCCGGCGCGCCAGCGAGCAAATGATGCAGAAGTATTTTCAGACGGCGAAAACAGTTACCCAGCTCAATGTGATTCTGTTACAAAACATCGGCAGCGCGATCTTTCCCTCGCCGAAGCAAGCCGCGCTGGCGGTCAATGAGCGCTTCCAGTGCACCAACCAGTTACTCGACATTGCTCACGAAAACGTTTTCAACCAAACCCCTGCCGCAATTTTTGAAGCGTTTCTGCTCATGCAGGAGCATGCCGAACTGAAAGGCATGACGGCACGCACAATTCGCTCGCTCTGGCGGGCAGGCGTTCTGATCGATGACGATTTCCGCCAGGATCCCGAGAACAGGATGCGTTTCATCGAGATCTTCAAGCAGCCGAAAGGGGTGCTGCATGAGCTGCGACGCATGAACCAGTTTGACATCCTCGGCCGCTACCTGCCCAACTTCGGCGCCATCGTCGGCCAGATGCAGCACGACCTGTTCCACGCCTATACCGTCGACCAGCACAGCTTGCAGGTCCTCCGCAACCTGCGCCGATTCTCAGAAACGGAATACAGCCACGAATACCCGTTCTGCAGTCAGCTGATCAGCGGCTTTGATCGACCCTGGGTGCTCTACATTGCCGCCCTGTTCCACGATATCGCCAAGGGGCGCGGCGGCTCTCACTCGGAGCTTGGTGCAGTCGATGCACAGGAATTCTGTACTGCACACGGCCTGTATGCAGAAGACAGCGAGCTTATTGTCTGGCTCGTGCGCCAACACCTTGTCATGTCGAGCGTCGCCCAGAAACAGGACATCTCCGACCCGGACGTGCTGGGCAATTTTGCGGCAAACGTCGTTGATGAGCGCCGCCTGATTGCGCTCTACCTGTTCACAGTCGCCGACATTCGCGGCACCAGTCCGAAAGTCTGGAATAGCTGGAAAGGCCGCCTGCTTGAACAACTGTTCAGCCAGACACGCCGGCTGCTGCGGGCGGGCGGGAAGGCCCCCGTGACGCAAGGACTCGTCGAGGAGCGGCAAGAGGAAGCACTGCGGCTTCTTCGCTATTTTGCGGTTCCGGAGGCCGCACAGGAACAATTGTGGAAGCAGCTCGATACAGTGTATTTCCTGCGCCATTCGGCCGAAGAGATTTCCTGGCACGCGCGCGCCCTGCACTACCGTTCGGACAGCGCGCAACCGGTGGTCAAGGCCCGCATCAACCCCCATGGCGACGGCATTGAAGTCATGGCCTACACCAAGGATCAGCGCTATCTTTTTGCCCGTCTGGTCGGCTTTTTCAGCCGGGCAGGCTACAACATCATGGACGCCAAGATTCATACGACGCGCAACGGTTATGCGCTGGACAGTTTCATGCTGCAAGACGTCAGTGGCCGTGACAGCGACCGCAACATGATCAGCTACATTGAACATGAACTGATCGACCGGCTCATGCAGCAAGCGCCACCCGAGGTGCCGGCAAGCGGGCGTGTTTCGCGCCAGGTCAAGCATTTCCCGATCAAGCCGCTCGTAACAATAGAGCCCTTGGTGACGCTGCAGCCCGATGAAAAAGGCGTACTCTTCGTTCTCTCGATCATCGCTGCCGACCGTCCCGGTCTACTGTATATCGTAGCCATGGCGCTAGCGGCTCATGGCGCCAACCTCCATACTGCGAAGATTTTCACGCTAGGTGAACGCGCCGAAGATACATTCCTGATCAGCGGCGGGGATCTCGGCGAGCAAAGCAGCCGGATCAAGCTGGAAACGGAATTGCTGGATCTCTTGAAGCTCTGAATGAATTCAGTCCGAAGTGCTGGCCGTTGAGTCTTGAAGAAATGAATCAACGAACCCGAAACGGCTAAAATCAGTCATCCGCATCGGGTATAGAACTCCGTCAAGATGATCGCATTCATGCTGGACGACCCGTGCATGAAATCCTTCGACCGAACGTTCAATCTCCTGCCCGAAAGGATCGAAACCCCGATAGTGCAGATGCTGCCAGCGCGGCACTGAACCGCGGAGTCCCGGCACGGACAGGCATCCCTCCCAGCCCTCCTCTATCGCGTCAGAGAGCGGCGTCAGAACAGGATTGATCAACACCGTGTAGGGTACGCTGCCAGCTTCCGGATAGCGCGGATTCTCATCAAATCCAAAAATCACTACGCGCAGGGCGACGCCTATCTGTGGTGCAGCAAGACCCGCACCATCGAGATGGTGCATGGTCTCTTCCATATCGGCAATCAGGGCGAGCAGTTCCGGTGAGGCGAAGGACTCGAGCGCGCGCGCCTGTTCCAACAGGCGCGGATCACCCATCCTAAGGACGGTTCGGATCGCCACAGCCCACCATCTTCTCGATGATCGTACGCACATGACCCATCGACTCATGCAGCACGTCCTGAATCGCTTCAAAGCTGATTCCTTGACGACTGTCGGCCCGGCCGGCCGCATAATTGGCCACCACGCTGATTGCTGCATAGGGCACGGCCATTTCGCGCGCCAAGGCGGCTTCCGGCATACCCGTCATACCCACTACGTCGGCACCGTCCCGCTCAAGGCGATTGATCTCGGCGGCCGTTTCCAGTCGTGGCCCTTGTGTCGCCGCGTAAACAGCAACCGTGCTCACTGGAATTCCAGCGGCTCCAGCGGCTGAAAGCAGTTGTTCACGCAAGGCATTGTCATAGGGTTCGGTGAAATCGATATGCGTGAGCGTACATTCCGGCCCTTCATGGAAACTGGATTTTCGCCCCCACGTGTAATCGATGATCTGATGCGGAATAACCAGATCGCCAGGCTTGAGGTCAGCCCGGATACTGCCGACCGAGGCGACCGAAATGATGCCGACGGCACCGCGCTTGCAGAGCGCCCAGATATTCGCCCGATAGTTCACTTCATGCGGCGGTATCGTATGGCCATAACCGTGCCGTGCCAGAAAAGCGATGGGACGACCACAAATCTCACCAAAGGTTACAGCACCCGACGGCTCGCCATAAGGTGTGCGCACCACTTCGCGATGAGAGACATCGAGGTTGCTCAGTTGCGAAAGACCACTCCCCCCGATAACGGCCAGCATTTCACTCATCATTCGTCCTTCACGGCATAGATTGCCGGGAGGTTCCGCCACGCACCACGAACGTCCATGCCAAAACCGAACACGAAGCGGTCCGGAACCGTCAGCGCGACAAAGTCCGCCTTGATCGGCTTTTGTTTGCCATTCAACTTGTCGGTCGCCACAGCGGTATAACAATTCCTCGCGCCGAGTTGCTTGATGCGCTCGACGATGGCAGCCAGCGTCAGACCCTCGTCAAGGATGTCGTCGATGATAAGGACGGTGCGTCCCTTGACCGGAGTCCAAGGTGCAGAGCGCCATGACAATGCGCCTCCGGCCGTATCCTGACCGTAACGTGTGACGTGCAAGTAGTCAAAATCGAGAGGGAAATTCAACTGCGTCATCAGATGTCCGGCAAAAGGCACGCCGCCGCTCATGACGCACAGCAGCAAAGGATTGCTTTCACACAGCTGCTCAGAAATTTCGCCGGCAACACGGGTTACCGCCGCAACAACCGTCTCTGCCGGATGAATCAACTCCGCTGAAGCAAGAATATCCTTTGCCTGTTGCGCATTTTCACCGTTCATTCGAGATTGGCCAGATAGTTTGAAAATGCAGCACCCACTTCGGGATGACGTCGGCCGAATTCCACGGTGGCCTGCAAATAACCCAACTTAGAGCCGCAGTCGAATCGAGTGCCCACATAGCGGTAGGCAAGAACCTGCTCTTCGAGGATCAGTGAGGCCATGGCATCCGTCAATTGAATCTCGCCGCCAGAACCCGGCTTTACCTTCTCCAGATGATGAAAAATACGCGGTGTCAGAATGTACCGGCCCACCACGCCCAAGGTCGAGGGAGAATCCTCGGGTTTCGGCTTTTCGACAATCCCTTCGATGCGCTCAACGCGTTCCGCGACTGATGCCGACCTGACCATGCCATAGCTGGCTGTCTCTGCACGCGGGACATCAAGCACGCCGACCACTGAACAGCGGTAGTAATCGTAGGTATCCGTCATTTGCTTCATCACCGGCGGTTGGCCAACGAGAAGATCGTCCGCCAGGAGTACGGCAAAGGGCTCGTCGCCAACTACCGGTTTGGCACAAAGCACCGCGTGGCCAAGCCCCAGGGCTTCGGTCTGGCGGATGTAAATGCAGTTGATGTTTCTTGGCAGCATGTTGCGGACGAATTCGAGCATTTCCGTCTTGTTCTTCAGCGCCAGCTCGCTCTCGAGCTCATAGGCTTTGTCAAAATGATCTTCTATCGATCGCTTTGTCCGTCCGGTGACGAAAATCATGTCGCTGATCCCGGCTTCGACCGCTTCCTCGACCGCGTACTGGATCAAAGGCTTATCGACAACGGGCATCATTTCTTTCGGACTGGCCTTGGTCGCCGGCAGAAATCGAGTACCGAGGCCGGCAACGGGGAAAACCGCCTTTTTTACTTTTTTCATTATTTCATTCCTCTTGCGCTTGCCCTAACATTAACCGAAATTGGGCCTCATCGATCACAGCCACACCCAACTTCAGTGCTTTCTCCAGCTTGGAACCCGCTTCAGCGCCAGCCAGAAGGTAGTCAGTCTTCTTTGAGACTGTCGCGTTTGCCCTGCCTCCAGCCGCATCAATCATCGCCCTGGCCTCATCGCGCGTCATTGATGGCAACGTTCCGGTCAGCACGAATACCTTGCCCGCCAGGACGCTGTCCTCAACCGGCTGCGTTGTCTTTTCAACCGGGTTTTCGGCCCAGACGACACCAGCCGCGCGTAATTGTTCGACGACCTCCAGATTATGCGGTTCAGCGCAGAATTCGCGCAAACACTGAGCTACTACAGGACCGACATCATCAACCTGCATCAAGGCGTCTTCGTCAGCCGCAAGGATTCGATCAAGCGAACCAAAGTGTCGCGCCAGATCCCTGGCCGTTGTCTCCCCGACATTGCGTATGCCCAGCGCGTAGATGAAACGCGCCAACGTCGTTTGTTTGCTTTTCTCGATCGCCGCCAGCAGATTACTTGCCGATTTGTCGGCCATGCGCTCCAGACTGACCAAGGCCAGCAAGCCCATCTTGTACAGATCGGCCGGCGTTCGCACAACGCCACCATCAACCAGTTGCTCGACCAGTTTATCTCCCAGGCCTTCGATATCCATGGCCCGGCGCGAAGCAAAGTGAATCAGCGCCTGCTTGCGCTGTGCGGGGCAAAACAATCCGCCACTGCAACGCGCCACGGTTTCATTCTCACTCCGAACCACGTGCGACCCGCAAATCGGGCAGAATCCTGGCATAACGAACTCGGCTGCCATGATCGGTCGTTTTTCGGGCAGCACACGCACGACTTCCGGTATCACATCGCCGGCACGACGCACGACGACCGTATCGCCAACACGTATATCCTTGCGCCGGATTTCGTCCTCATTGTGCAACGTCGCGTTGGTCACCGTGACGCCGCCGACAAAAATCGGCGCGAGTCGCGCTACCGGCGTCAACGCACCGGTTCGGCCCACTTGTATATCAATGCCAAGCACTTCGGTGTTGGTTTCCTCGGCCGGGTATTTGTGCGCTACCGCCCAGCGTGGCTCGCGCGAAACAAAGCCGAGCTGTGTCTGGAGCGCGAGCGCATTGACCTTGTATACAACGCCGTCGATATCAAATGGGAGGCTGGCGCGTCGTTCCCCAATGCGCCGATGAAAATCGGCCAACGGCTGCGGCCCGTGCAGTACGGCGCGCTCGGCGCAAACGGGCAATGCGAAATTCGAAAGGGCGTCGAGAACAGCGCTGTGCGTAACCGGCACCTTCCAGCCTTTGACTTCGCCAAGACCGTAGGCATAGAAGGAAAGCGGCCGGCTGGCGGCGATATGCGAATCCAATTGACGAATGCTTCCAGCGGCGCCGTTGCGCGGGTTAACCAGCATTTTCTTGCCGGCCGCCTCAGCACGCGCGTTAAAGCGCAGGAAATCGTCGCGTTTCATGTAAATTTCGCCGCGCACTTCAATCACGACGGGTGGCTCCTCGGTTCGCAAACGCAACGGAATCTGCCCGACGGTGCGGACGTTTGCGGTAACCTCTTCGCCCGTTTCACCATCGCCACGAGTTGCGGCGCTTACCAGCACGCCGTCTTCGTATCTCAGGTTGATCGCCAAACCGTCGAACTTCAACTCGGCTGCATACTCGACCGGCGGATCATCTTCGGAAAGCTTGAGTTCGCGGCGCACGCGTGCGTCGAAGGCGAAGGCGCCGCTCGCTGTCGTGTCGGTTTCGGTTCGGATCGACAGCATCGGCACGACATGACGCACGGACGCGAAGCCATCGAGCACCTTGCCACCTACGCGCTGCGTGGGCGAATCCGCCGTCAGCAGTTCGGGATGCGCCTGCTCAAGCGCCTGCAACTCGCGAAACAAGCGGTCGTATTCGTCATCCGAAATCAGCGGTGCATCAAGAACATAGTACTGGTGGTCGTGTTTCTCGATCTCGGCGCGCAACTCGAGGGCGCGTTCGCGGCCGTTCATGCGTGGAGAATCCCAGCTCAGGAGAACAAGCGCCGAGTCAGCGGCCCGCCAGCCGGCAGGCCATGCTCGGCCATCACCGCCTGGTACCGTCCCACCTGGCTGCGAATCGGGTCCAAAGCAGCGGCGGAAAGCGGGCGATGGTTGTCGTCCACCAATGATCCACGCAGCGCTTCGGAGAATCGCCGCGCCAGATCAACCATCTGGTTGAATACGCGTTCTCCGTGCGAAACGCGCGGGACGTCCAGCAAAAAGGTAATGCCGTGCGTGCTCATCGTCTTCATCGACTCGACGGAAAACCCTTGCGCTTCCTGATTGTGCAGCACAAAGAGCACGTTGCCCTCGTCGTCGCTACGTACGAAATGCCCTTCACCGTCAGCCAGCATTCCTGCCGCCTCGGCAAGCGCACGCAGCTTGGTTCCGGGGAAGGCCTGCCCCTGGCTGATGACATTGATTCCAATCTGAATATCGACGCTGGCGCAAAACGCGTCGAGCTTTGCCGCCGCGTCAAGCGCCGGCTGGCGGGCAGGCAGGTCAACAATGGCCATCAGATCTGCGGCAAGATCCTGCATGGCAATATGAAAGACAGAAAGGTCGCTGTCATCCAGTGGCCCCTGGCGATCGACCAGTTGTACGCCAATCCTGAAACGACGATACTCAATGTCGCCGTCATCGATGATCGGCTCCCACTCGCGCGTGAATTCGTTGTAACCGATCCAATGAACCGGTTTTCGGATGCGCATCAGGACAGCACGTTGCGCATCAAGAATCTGGTTGGCCGGCAACGGTTCGACCGTTTCAAAAGCTGCCACGTAATCGATCAGAGGAGACAGCAAATGCGCGTACTCGGTACCGTCCTTCGCACTCTTTTCCACGTCAGGAAGTCGCGACATGCCTGAAATTCGGTCGGTAACGGTTTCGACCTTCGGGCTTGGTTCAGGCTCCAATACTGCCGAAGAGGAAGCTGGCTCGACGACAGGCTCCTGGCGCGCCATGTCAGGCTCAGAGTGCTGCTGATCATCGTGGAAAACGGGCTCGACCCGCTCGCCGGGCATCAGGAAAGCGGGCAGGTTTTCTTTGAAATCCAGCGACGGCTCTGCTGCCGTATTGGCCGGTGCTTCGCGCTCAACATCGGCTTTCAGCGCATTGGCAGCATGAGCGGCACCGGAGACGTCACCCCCCGATTCGTCAAGCAAGATGTCTGCATGATGATTGTTCAAGACCTGCTCCGCCAACTTGCGGTGTCGGTATTCCTGCCATTTGTTATAGGCTGCCACGCCGATAACGGCGGCAACACCCAGGCCAATCAAACCAGTTTGCAGTTCAGTCATGTCTATTCCTAAACGATCTGCTCGCGCATGCGCAGCGCTTCGTCCATATCCACCGCAACGATGCGCGAAACCCCGGATTCCTGCATCGTTACGCCGATAAGCTGCTGCGCCATTTCCATCGCGATCTTGTTGTGGCTGATGAACAGAAATTGCGTGTTGGCCGACATACGTCGCACCATCGCACAAAAACGTTCGGTATTGGTATCGTCCAACGGCGCATCCACTTCGTCAAGCAGGCAGAACGGCGCCGGATTGAGTTGAAACATCGAAAACACCAATGCAATCGCGGTCAATGCTTTTTCACCACCGGAGAGCAGGTGAATCGTCGAGTTCTTCTTGCCTGGCGGTTGTGCCATGACCTGCAGGCCGGAGTCGAGAATCTCTTCGCCGGTCAGGATCAGTCGCGCCTCGCCACCACCGAAGAGGATCGGGAAGAGTTCGCCAAAGCTGCGATTGACAGCATCAAACGTGGATTGCAGGAGATCACGCGTTTCGCGGTCAATACGCCGAATGGCGTTTTCCAGTGTCTCCATCGCCTGCGTCAGGTCTTCCGACTGCGCATCAAGGTAGGTCTTCCGTTCGCGTGCCGATTCAAGCTCCTCAAGTGCGGCGAGATTCACCGCGCCAAGCGCCTCAATCGAACGTTGCAACGCAGTCATCGCGCCCTGTAGTGCGGAGGCACGGGCACCGGACAACTCGGCGGACAGGCTTGGCTCGTCGGCCTGCACTTCGAGCAATTGCGCCGCAAGCTGATCGCAGTTGAGGCCGGCTGCCTGTTCCTTCAATTTGAGCTCGCCGATTCGTTCGCGCAAGGGTTCGAGGTTGTGCTCAAGCTTCATGCGCTGCTCTTCGAGGCCGCGTAACGCGTTGGTTGCCGCCTCCAGCGCATCGCGCACGGCGGCCAGCGACTGTTCGCGGCCAACCCGCTGATCAAGCGCCTCCTGAAGCCTGGGCTCAAGATCTTCCGCGTGCATGGCCTCCACGTTTTCGGCGCAACGCGCAAACTCATCCACGATACGCTCGATCTGTTTTAGTGCAAGTTCGCGACTCCGCGCGATTTCCTCGATCTTGTTGCGACACTCGCGTTGCGCAAACTGCGACTCCCGCAATTCGCGTTCGATACGACCGGCCTGCTCACGCTCGTCACGCAGCACCTGTTCCGTCTGATCGAAGTCCACTCGCGACGAATCCAGTACAACCTGCAACTCGCGAATCTGCTCGCGTTGTCCCTCGATGGCCGCATCGGCACAATTCAGGCGCTCGTTCTCGATATCTTCTTCGGCGGCCATCTCTGTCAGGTTGGCGTCGATCTGCCCCTGACGTTCGTGGAAGCGATCCATTGCCTGTGCCAGCTTGAGAGTCTCGACCTGAAACGCGTGTGCCTGTTCCTGTAGCTGGTTGAGGTGTTTGCGGGATTCCTGCAACGCGCTCTGGGCATCCTCCATGCGCGCTTCGATCTCGGCCAGTCGCGCATGCTCCTCTTCGACCCGTTCCTCGCGTTGTGCGATCAGCGCCCCGAGTTCCTCGATTTCGCGCTGCCGTTCGAGCAGACCGTGCTCTGCCGCGTCTGGCGCAAACAAGGTAACACTCTGCCGATTTACCACATCCCCTCCCGGCGTGACGCAGCAGGCGGCGCCGGACAAATTCTCGCGACGTTCCAACGCTGCCGCCAGATCCGGTGCCGTAAACACGTTGGCAAGCCAGTCGGCCAGAATGGCAGCGAGTTCCGGTTCGTCGCAACGAATGTGCGCCAACAAACGATCCGTTTCGGTGCTCGCCACAGGGCTGTC
>NZ_FLQY01000216.1 GCF_900089945.1 Candidatus Propionivibrio aalborgensis
TGTGCCAGCAAAAGCAGAGCAACTGTCAGCAGGAACGTTGGGAAATGCCGTTTAAAGTAATGGCTTGGTTGCGTCATGGTGGAGGGATGCATGTAAGATGTGCGGGAAAAACAATTAGCAAAATGGGTCAGGAGCGTCATGAAAGAACAACGCAGACATCAGCGAATTCGTTTCAACGTCTTGCCACAGGTTCGTATCGGGCAATACGGAGTCGTCGGAACTGGCGAACTGGAAAATATTTCACTCGGCGGGTTGATGTTGCGTACTGAGCTTTTGCTGAAAGTGGGTCAAGCACTCGGTTGCGAGTTTGTCATCTTCGATTCGCCGCTCATTGATATGACTGCCGTGGTCGCAAGCAAGATCGGTGACCGGTATGGTGTTCGTTTTCAGGCCGGTCCGATCAGCGAAGCGCTGATTCAGAACGCGATTGACACTGCCCTGACAACCGGTCAAGCCTCGGTGCTGAGTATAAATGATCTGCAGGGGCGCAAGGTGATGCGTATTGCCGGCGGGTTGAACGGTGGTCTGAGAAACGATTTCATGCATAGCCTGACCAAAATGGGTGTCGACGAGATGGATCTTTCTGGTGTGACCGAGATCGATAGCGCCGGTCTCGATCTATGCCGGATCGCAGTTGAGCAACACCGGGTCGGGATCGTGAGCCCGTCGTCTTGTGTACGAGCGCTGATGGCAGCTTGAATGGGTGGTCCAGTCGCCTGTTTCGAAGTGGGTCGCAATTGCGCGAATAACTACTGCTTGAGGAGTCAAAGTTGGTTGACGATTTGGTCGCACGGGTTGAGGCGAATCCCAAGTACCAGAAGCTGGTAAGTGCACGTAGTTCCTACAGCATCTTCATGACTTCTCTAGTCATGCTCGTTTATTTCGGATTTATCCTTCTGATCGCCTTTGACAAGGAATTGCTGGCCACCAAGCTCGGTCCCGATATGGTGACCTCGCTGGGTATTCCGCTTGGCATCGGGGTGATCGTGATCACAATCATTCTTACCAACATCTATCTGCGCCGTGCCAATTCGGAGTTTGACCGGCTAAACGCCGATATCATCAAGGAGGCGAAGCGGAAATGAACCGCAAGCCGGTGCGCGACAGCACATGTTTTCTGCTCGGCATGCTGGCCGCAAGTCTCGTTTTCGCAGCCAACGCCGATTTCGGACAGACAACCCGTCAGGCCACCAACTGGGTCGCCATCTCGATGTTCATCGGTTTTGTAACGATTACCCTGTTCATTACCCGATGGGCCGCAAACACAACCCGGACGGCAGCAGACTTCTACACTGCCGGCGGCGGCGTTACCGGTTTCCAGAACGGTCTGGCGATTTCTGGCGACTACATGTCTGCCGCATCCTTTCTCGGTATTTCCGGTCTGGTGTTTGCCAATGGTTTCGACGGCCTGATCTTTTCTATCGGCTGGCTGGTCGGTTGGCCTGTACTCACCTTCCTGATGGCAGAGCGTTTGCGCAATCTCGGCAGGTTTACCTTTGCCGATGTCGCTTCCTACCGGTTTGCGCAAACCCCGATCCGTGTATTTGCGGCATGCGGCACACTGGCCGTTGTGGCCTTCTACATGATCGCCCAGATGGTCGGTGCCGGTCAGTTGATCAAGGTGTTGTTTGGCCTCGAATACCACTTCGCGGTGATTATCGTCGGAGCGCTGATGATCTGCTACGTGTTGTTCGGCGGCATGATGGCCACGACCTGGGTACAAATCGTCAAGTCTGTTTTTCTACTCTGCGGTGCAAGTTTCATGGCGTTGGCCGTGCTCTGGCATTTCCACTTCAACCCGGAGCTGTTATTCGCCAAGGCCGTCGAGATCCACAGCGAACACGATGCCATCATGGCGCCAGGGGCGCTGATCAAGGATCCGATCTCGGCCATCTCGGTCGGCGTGACCTTGATGTTCGGCACGGCGGGTCTGCCGCACATCCTGATGCGTTTCTTTACCGTGTCGAGCGCCAAGGAGGCGCGCAAGTCAGTAGGCTGGGCAACGACCTGGATCGGTTACTTCTACATCCTGACCTTCATCATCGGTTTTGGTGCCGTCGTCCTGCTCACTCAGGATCCGTCCGCCTACTTTGTCGATGGCGAACTGGCCAAGGGTCTCAAGGGCGGTGGCAATATGGCCGCTATCCATCTGTCCAACGCGGTGGGTGGCAATGTCTTTCTCGGCATTATTTCGGCCGTGGCTTTTGCCACGATCCTGGCCGTGGTGTCCGGGCTGACGCTGTCCGGCGCCGCTGCCGTGTCGCACGACCTGTACGCCACGGTGTTCAAGAAGGGGCAGGCGGATTCGGCACAGGAGTTGCGCGTTTCCAAAATCACCACAGCCTGCCTTGGCATCGTCGCGGTTTGCCTGGGTATCGCTTTCGAAAAACAGAACGTTGCCTACATGGTGATGCTGGCCTTCGCCATTGCCTGTTCGGCCAACTTTCCGGTGCTTTTCATGTCCGTACTGTGGAAAGATTGCACGACCAGGGGTGCGGTTGCCGGCGGGGTTGTCGGTTTGATCAGTTCGGTAGGTCTGACCATCGCCTCGGCTTCGGTGTGGGAAGAGGTTATGCACAACGCGGAAGGGAGCGCGTGGTTTCCGTACGCTTCTCCCGGTTTGTTCTCGATGAGTGCTGCCTTTCTGACTATCTATCTGGTTTCGAAGATGGACAACAGCAAGCAGGCCCAGCTTGAGCGTTCGCTCTACCCGGCGCAAAAGGTACGCTCGGAAACCGGTTTGGGTTCGAGCAGCGCATCCGGCCAATAGTTTTTTTGCCGACTTGTATCCTTGCGTCTTGAAATATTCACTTCTCGCCCCTATTATTAGCACTCGTTGGATGTGAGTGCTAATATCTTTGTCGGCGGGCACCCCGTCCGGCCGGGCAAATAGTGCTCGATGAGTCGTTATTCGTTTTAACCCCTAGGAGAAACTGCATGAAAATCCGTCCGTTGCATGATCGCGTAATCGTCAAACGTCTCGAAGAGGAGCGCAAAACCGCTTCCGGTATCGTTATTCCCGATGCAGCCGCTGAAAAGCCGGATCAAGGGGAGATTTTGTCGGTTGGCCCGGGCAAGCGCGACGAGAGTGGTCAGCGCCTGGTTCCAGACGTCAAGGTTGGTGACCGGGTTCTCTTCGGCAAGTATTCCGGCCAGACCGTCAAGATTGATGGCGAAGAGCTGCTGGTTATGCGCGAAGAAGACATCATGGGCGTCGTCGAAGCCTGAGCGTAAAACGCCAGCTAGTACGATCTGGATTCACCCGCTACTGTATTTATTAGGAGTATTTCAATGGCAGCAAAAGACGTTAAATTTGGCGATTCCGCACGCGCCCGCATGGTCGAAGGCGTGAACATTCTCGCCGATGCAGTAAAAATCACCCTTGGCCCTAAAGGTCGCAATGTTGTTCTGGAGCGTTCCTACGGTGCGCCGACGGTCACCAAGGACGGTGTATCTGTCGCCAAGGAAATCGAACTGAAGGACAAGTTCGCCAACATGGGCGCCCAAATGGTCAAGGAAGTTGCTTCCAAGACCTCCGACATCGCCGGCGATGGCACCACCACCGCCACTGTTCTGGCTCAGTCGATCGTCCGCGAAGGCATGAAGTACGTCGCCGCCGGCATGAACCCCATGGATCTCAAGCGCGGCATCGACAAGGCCGTTATCGCGACTGTTGAAGAGTTGAAGAAGCTTTCCAAGCCGTGTTCGACCAACAAGGAAATCGCCCAGGTCGGTTCGATTTCTGCCAATGCCGACGCGGACATCGGCGATATCATCGCCCGTGCAATGGACAAGGTCGGCAAGGAAGGCGTTATTACGGTTGAAGACGGCAAGTCGCTGAACAATGAACTCGACGTCGTCGAAGGTATGCAGTTTGACCGCGGCTATCTCAGCCCTTACTTCATCAGCAATCCGGATAAGCAGAACGCCATTCTGGACAACCCGTATATTCTGATTTTCGACAAGAAGATCTCCAACATCCGTGATCTGCTGCCGGTGCTTGAGCAAGTTGCCAAGGCGGGTCGTCCGCTGTTGATTGTCGCCGAAGATGTTGAAGGCGAAGCGCTGGCCACCCTGGTGGTCAACAACATTCGCGGCATCCTGAAGACATGTGCCGTCAAAGCCCCGGGCTTTGGTGACCGGCGCAAGGCCATGCTCGAAGATATCGCTATCCTCACAGGCGGTCAGGTCATCGCCGAGGAAGTCGGCCTGACCCTTGAAAAGGCCACACTGGCTGAACTCGGCCAGGCCAAGCGTGTCGAGATCGGCAAGGAAAATACCACCCTCATCGATGGCGCCGGCGATGCCGCGTCGATCGAAGGTCGTGTCAAGCAGATCCGCGCCCAGATCGAAACCTCGACCAGCGACTACGACAGCGAGAAGCTGCAGGAGCGTGTGGCGAAACTGGCAGGTGGCGTCGCACTGATCAAGGTGGGCGCAGCGACCGAAGTTGAAATGAAAGAGAAGAAGGCGCGCGTGGAAGATGCGCTGCATGCGACCCGTGCTGCCGTTGAAGAAGGTATCGTCGCAGGCGGTGGCGTTGCCCTGCTGCGTGCCCGTCTTGCACTGGCTGCGCTGAAGGGCGACAACCACGATCAGGACGCCGGAATCAAGATCGTCCTGCGAGCAATGGAGCAGCCTTTGCGCGAAATCGTCGCCAACGCTGGCGAAGAACCATCGGTCGTGGTCAATGCCGTGGTCAATGGCAAGGGCAACTATGGTTACAACGCGGCAACTGGCGAGTATGGCGACATGGTCGAAATGGGCGTGCTGGATCCGACCAAAGTAACCCGTACCGCACTGCAAAACGCTGCCTCGATCGCTGGCTTGATGCTGACTACCGACTGTATGGTTGCAGAACTTGCAGAAGACAAGCCGGCCATGGGTGGCGGTATGCCCGGTGGTATGGGTGGCATGGGTGGTATGGGCGGCATGGATATGGGCATGTAATCAAGGCCAGCAGCCTCATGCTTGCCTGAACTCGTGGGCAAGCCGAACCCCCCGCACGGTACTCCATGCGGGGGGTTTTCTTTTGTGCAAGGTATATTACAAGAGCTATCGTGCCGCCAAATAGTGGCACAATGTGGCAAGGATTTCATTGCTGAGAATAACCACGGGCGAACTGATGCCAAGTGGTGCGTAGCAGCGTACGGCGTTTGGGAATACGGAAGGAAAAATGGCGGGGAGCGCCCGGTGCAGTTTCAGGCACTCCCCGAGTCCGGGTCGAAACCCAAACTCCCAAGACCATAAAGGAGAACAGCGTAGTTATCCTATAAGTAGTGGCTTACAAAATCCTTACGCACCGTATTTACTGAAAGGAGAGCATGCGGATTCTGATTGCGGAAGACGATCGGATTATTGGCGACGGATTGAACAGATCGTTGCGCCAAACAGGGTATGCAGTCGACTGGGTCACCAATGGCATTGATGCCGATAATGCCCTGACAACCGGGACCTACGATCTCGTAATCCTTGACATCGGTTTGCCCAGGATGTCTGGGCTTGACGTGCTACGCCGTTTGCGCGC
>NZ_FLQY01000217.1 GCF_900089945.1 Candidatus Propionivibrio aalborgensis
CGCAAATTGAACGTGCCCGTGCTGATCTTGACGGCACTTGACGGGACCAGTGATCGCGTCAAAGGGCTGGACCTTGGGGCTGACGACTACATGGCCAAGCCGTTCGAACTGCCCGAACTCGAAGCACGAGTGCGCGCGTTGACGCGACGGTCAACCGGAACTGCACCAGTAATCCAATGTGGCGCACTTGCATTTGACCAGACGGATCGCTGCGCATTGTTGAATGGCGAGATGCTGGATTTGTCCGCTCGTGAACTCGGTTTGCTTGAGGTTCTCATGGCACGGGCAGGCCGGCTGGTGAGCAAGGATCAACTGGTTGAGCACATGTGCGGTTGGGGCGAGGAAGTGAGCCACAACGCGATAGAAGTCTATGTGCACCGTTTGCGCAAGAAACTCGAATCCAGTGGAGTAA
>NZ_FLQY01000218.1 GCF_900089945.1 Candidatus Propionivibrio aalborgensis
CTTGACACCCAGCGCTCGCTGTTCGGGGAGATTCTGGATTGGATGCTGGCGCCGCTGTTGTTTGTGTGGCCGGTCAGCATTGCCGTCACACACTTCTTTTCCACCAGCGTTGCGAATTTTCCCTACGACCAGGCTTTGCGTGATCAAGTGACCGAGATTTCGCGAAAGCTCAAGTTTGTCGACGGGCGGCCACAAATCACTTTTCCCAAGTCTTCACGCTCTCTATTACGCTCGGATGAGATTGACAGCGTATATTTCCATGTACTCGGGGAGGGCGGGCGGTTGATCGCGGGGGATTCCGAGTTGCCTCCGCTTAAAACGACCGACGTCCCGAAGAAGCTTGAACCGGGAGAAGTCTACTTTCGCGACGATGATTCAAGTGGACAGGATCTGAGGGTTGCTTTTATGTACCTCGCGGAGCCAGACGCGCCTCGTGAGAACTGGATTCTGGTCGAAGTTGGCGAAACCCTTGAAAAGCGCTCTCAGCTTTCCAACAAGATTATCGCCAGTGTAATCTTGCCGCAATTCGTGATCATTCCCCTTGCCGTTGTTCTCGTCTGGTTCGGGCTGTCACAAGGCTTGCGCCCCTTGACGCGCCTTCGCGAGCGAATCGAGTCGCGCCGAGAGGCCGATCTTTCGCCGATTCCAGCAAGCCGGGTTCCGGAGGAACTGCAGCCGCTCACCGAAGCGTTCAATGCCATGCTGGTACGCATGCAGCACAATATGGATGCGCAGCGTCGTTTCATTTCAGATGCGGCGCATCAGATGCGCACGCCGCTTACCGGCCTGAAAATGCAGGCTCAGCTGGCCATGCGCGAGAACGACCCAGGACATCTGCGCTATGCATTGCAGAATATTTCGAGCAGCGTTGATCGCGCGTCGCATTTGGTCGATCAACTGCTTGCACTGGCGCGCGCCGAAGCGAGTGAACTTTCCGAGCAGGCGCTGGTACCGGTTGACCTCGATCGATTGCTGCATGACATTGTCGAAACTTGGGTAATACGTGCACTGGACCGGCATATTGATCTCGGTTACGAGCCGGCAGGCCCGGTGCATGTCCTGGGCAACGACTTCCTGTTACGCGAGATGATCAACAACCTCCTTGACAATGCTTTGCGCTATACACCAGATGAAGGTCGCGTTACCGCCCGCGTTGTGGCACAGGGCGACTTTGTCCTGCTTGAAATCGAAGACAGCGGCATCGGAATCTCCGATGAAGACGCGCATAACGTTTTCGACCGCTTTTACCGTGTTGATGGCACCGGCGTCGAGGGCAGCGGTCTGGGGCTTGCCATCGTACGAGAAATCGCTGAATTGCACCGAGCCGCTGCGAGCCTTCGTCCGCGTACCCCCGATGATCAAGGTAACCGGGTCCCGGGATCGATTGCGCGACTGGTGTTCTCGGCGCATCGTTTGGACACGTCAAGCGGTGTCGATCCAGAGCGCAAGCAGGCCGGTTTGGCCTGAGTTCTACCTGAGACAAGCTCGCATTCAAATCACCCGTTTGTTTTTGACGAAGCAAGGGCGGCCCGCTATAATGCCGCCTTCTTTGGCCAGTTAGCTCAGTTGGTAGAGCAGCGGACTGAAAATCCGCGTGTCCGTGGTTCGATTCCGCGACTGGCCACCAGTACCGCCAAGGGCTTGACCGTAAGGTCAGGCCTTTGTTGTTTGGGGACCGTGATAGAAACGTGACCGAGGGAAGTGCTCGAAGATCCCGTATCTACAGTAGCAAAATGCCGTGTGGCCACCGGTTCCAAAGCTTCACTTGCTACGGGTGAGTCTTTGCGACTACGGCACATGCAGCACAGGCAACCTTTGCAACAAATTGAATCTATTTGTTTTTCCGTCAGATATTGGCGCGACAAAACATGATTGGCGAGCTGTTGTTTCGTCGGAAGCCCCGAATCCATTCCAATCTGCATCCAGTTTGTATCCAAATTATTATGAATTGAGTATCGCTGGAGGGTAAATATTTCGCATAGAATAGACCCGATTACGTTATGTGCTGCGCGGTTTGGCGGCCACGACGTGGAGTCCACCAAGTAATAATAGTAAAGGGGTGTTACACAATGACGATCACTGCCTCGCCCGCATGGGCGGCCCTAAATGCCCATCGCCAAGCGTTCGGGAAGACACACTTGAGGGAATTGTTTTCCGGCGATCCAAAGCGCGTGGAATCATTGACCCTTTCGTTCGACGGTATCCACTATGATTTCTCCAAGCAGCGCATGTCCGCCGAGACGCTCGGTTTGCTTGCCGCACTGGCTACCGAGGCACGGGTTTCAGACTCGACAGAACGCATGTTTGCCGGTGAGCGCATCAACATCAGCGAGGGGCGTTCAGTCCTGCATGTTGCTTTGAGACGTTCTTCCGGGCCGTTCCCGAGCAGCCAGTTTGATGTGATGCCGGAGGTGATTGAAACGAGACGGCGCATGGCCGAATTCGCCGAGCGCCTGCGTTCGGGCAAATGCGTTGGGCACAAGGGAATGCCGATTCGGGATGTCGTCAATATCGGTATCGGCGGTTCGGATCTGGGCCCCAAGATGATGGGCCAGGCTCTGCGCTCTGTCAGCCATCCCGCACTTGGGGTTCACTATGTGTCGAACCTGGATGGGGCGCAGATGGCGCCACTGCTCCAGACGCTGGATCCGCGTACGACGCTGTTTATTGTCGCCAGCAAGACCTTCACCACACAGGAAACCATGTTCAACGCGAATACGGCGCGTGACTGGTTGCGAGCGAATCTTGGCGACGAACTGGTTTCAGAAAACCATTTCGCAGCGGTCTCCAGCAAACCTGAGCGAGCGGTTGAGTTCGGTGTCAGCGGTGATCTGGTTTTCCCGATCTGGGATTGGGTTGGCGGGAGGTATTCCTTGTGGTCTGCCGTTGGATTGGCGTTGATGATCGCGATCGGGCCGCATGCGTTCGACGAAATGCTGCGTGGAGCAGAGCGCATGGACGAGCATTTTCGCACTACGCCATTCGAGCGGAATTTGCCGGTGGTCATGGCGCTCATCGGCATCTGGAATACCAACTTCCTCGGTGCCTCTACAAATTCGGTGTTGCCGTACAACGAATCGCTCAAGTACTTCCCGTCGTTCCTGCAACAACTTGAGATGGAAAGCAATGGCAAGTCCGTCACCATTGGCGGGGAAGCGCTTGACTGTGCGACATCACCCATTGTCTGGGGTGAGCTGGGCAATAACGGGCAACACGCCTTTTTCCAGCTCCTGCATCAGGGTGGACGTGTGGTGCCCTGCGACTTCATCGCTGCCGTACGTTCCGATTTTCCGCTACCGAAGCATCAGGAGGCTCTCCTTTCCAACTGCTTCGCGCAGAGTGCCGCTTTGGCATTCGGCAAGAATGAAGGTGAAGTACGTACCGACTTGGAAAAGGAGTCGCTTAGTCCGCAGGAGGTCGCCGACCTGTTGCCGCACCGTGTTTTTGCTGGCAACCAGCCTTCATCAACCTTGCTGCTGACCAGTCTTAATCCGGGTACGCTCGGTGCGCTTATTGCGCTTTACGAGCACAAGGTGTTCGTGCAAGGCGCAATCTGGGGGATTAACTCGTTTGATCAATGGGGGGTTGAGCTTGGCAAGGCGGTAGCAAACCGTATCCTGCCCGCTGTGTATGACCCGGAGTTGGACAAGACGCTCGATGCATCAACACGGGGGTTGTTGGCTTTCAGTCGCAAGCATCTCAAATAATACTCAATCAAGCGTGATTACCCTTGAGGAATGACATGAAAATTATCTCCGTTGCTACGACCCCTTTCTCCGGGCAGAAGCCTGGTACTTCAGGATTGCGCAAGAAAGTCAAAGTCTTCAGGCAGCCTGGGTATCTCGAGAATTTTGTACAAGCCATTTTTGACAATCTGGACGGGCAACAGGGGGAAACGCTGGTCCTTGGTGGCGATGGTCGCTATTTCAACGATGTGGCTATCCAGACTATCCTGCGTATGGCAGCCGCCGCCGGATTTGGCCGGGTTCTTGTCGGTTGCAACGGTATTTTGTCCACGCCGGCTGCCAGTGCGGTAATTCGCAAACAGGGAGCTTTTGGCGGCATCATCTTGTCGGCCAGTCACAACCCGGGCGGGCCGGATGACGACTTCGGCATAAAATATAACCTCGGAAACGGTGGTCCGGCGAATGAAACCTTCACTGACGCCGTTTACCAGCGGACGCAGGAAATCAGCGCCTATCGGATCGTTGAGTCTGCCGATATCGACTTGGGCTGTCTTGGCGAGACGCG
>NZ_FLQY01000219.1 GCF_900089945.1 Candidatus Propionivibrio aalborgensis
GCGCTCAACGGTCACTATGCGAGCCTTCACGCCATGCAGTTCAGCGAAGGTGTTTCTCCTGGAAGCCTCGTCAATGCTGGCCCGGAGGCTTCGCCAGTAGCCCTTGAAGTTGATATCACGCGCGCGGATAAGTCCGGAGCACAACGATGAAAACAAGCATTGTCGAGGCCAATAATATTGCACCGTTCAACACCGCCTTGTGCAAGGCAAGCAATGGGAAGTTGCCTCCCTTGCGGGGACCCAAAAACATCAACCACCCGGTCAGCCTCTATGCCGCGACAAAGAAGTCGAACGAACTGATGGCGCACAGCTACAGCCACCTGTTCGGGCTACCGACCACCGGCCTGCGCTACTTCACGGTCTATGGCCCCTGGGGCCGTCCGGATATGTCGCCCTGGCTGTTCACCAGCGCGATACTTGAGGGTCGCCCGATCGACGTCTTCAACCACGGCAAGATGCAACGTGATTTTACCTACGTCGAGGATATTGCCGAGGGCACGGTCAGAGCCATGGATCGCGTTGCTGCTCCCAACATGGACTTCGACGGTGACAAACCCGACCCCGGCAGCAGCCGGGCACCCTACAGGGTGTACAACATTGGCAACCACCAGCCGGTGGAATTGATGACCTTCATCGAAACCATCGAAAACGCACTGGGGCGGGAGGCGCAAAAGAACTTTCTGCCCATGCAGGCGGGCGACGTTCTGGCCACCTATGCGGACATTGATGATTTGCGGCGAGATGTCGGCTTCGAGCCGAAAACCCTGCTCTTCGAAGGCATTGCGCGCTGGACGGCTTGGTTCAGGGAATACGCAGAACTCGCATAACCTTCAGTGTAATTGCATGATCCTGCGGTACAATTCCGCGTTTTCCTGTACGCCCTAAAGTCTGTAACGACGCGTCTAACGCCACTCCCGAGCCCGGATCATGACAAGCCCGACTGCCAGCACCACTGCACACTTGGAAACTCCGCGCCTCTCGGTCGTCGTTCCTGCCTACAATGAAGAAGAAAACATCGTTCCCCTCGCCGATGAAATTATTGCCGCACTGGCCAGCCTTTCTGGCGGCTTTGAACTGATTCTGGTCGACGACGCCAGCACGGACTCGACCGCACGTGTCATTGGACAAATCAAGAATCCACAGGTACGTGCCGTTTATCACCGCATCAATTGCGGACAGAGCGCGGCCATTGGCAGTGGATTCCAGGCGGCGCGTGGCGAATGGGTCGCCACGCTTGACGGTGACGGGCAGAATGATCCGGCTGATCTGCCGGCCATGCTCGAGAAGGCGATCCATGACAGCGTCGATTGCGTCACCGGCGTGCGCAGGAAGCGGCAAGACAATTTCATACGCCGATTCTCATCCAGGGTAGCCAACGGCTTCCGTAACTGGATCACGGGCGATCAGGTCAGTGACAGTGGCTGCGGCATCCGTGTCGTGCGCCGCGCCGCTTTACGCGAAATTCCCGTGTTTAACGGCATGCACCGATTCCTGCCGACATTGCTGCGTGGTCAGGGTTACACCGTTGCAGAAACGACGGTCAACCACCGCGAAAGGCTGCGCGGCACATCGAAATACGGGGTGCACAACCGCCTCTGGCGTGGCATCCGGGACTGCTTCGGTATTCGTTGGTATCTCAAGCGTGCCGTGCGTTCGGACCGTCTGGGCAAATCCCGGTGATGCGAGACGAACCTGTCGGAGAAGTGCTTCCGGATACTCGGGAAGCCCCACTGGATGAAGGCGAGGAAGAAACGCCGATTCCCGAGCTGGAACAGGTTGCCCAGGACACTTCGCGCAAGTTATTGACCCTGTTGGCGGTCGGCGCCGCACTGTTGCTGGTGATTCATGCCACACCCTTCGGCGACCAGGTGCGCAACTGGGACGCGCTGGCCGAGCTGTTCAAGGCGGGTGGTCTCAAGGCCGAGATTTATTTCGTTCTGATCAGCTCGTTTCTGATCATGCTCGGCACGCCTCGCCTGCTTTTCTGCGCCCTCGGCGGCTTTGCATTCGGTTTCTGGGAAGGAACATTCTGGTCGCTATCGAGCAATCTGATCGGATCGTTCCTGGCCTTTAAAGCGGCACGGTGGGGAGGGAAAGCGTGGCTGACCGAGCGTTTCGGCCAGCGGCGGTTCTTTGCGCGTATCGCCCACGCCAAGCCAACCATCTCTTCGATTGCTTTCATCCGCATGCTGCCGGTCAGCAACGCCATCATCAACATTGGCCTGGCGCTGAGTCATGTAGGCAATCGCGCCTTTCTGCTGGGTTCGCTCATTGGATTCATGCCGCAGGGCATCGTCGCCGTCATCATCGGCAGCGGCATGGCGGAAGAAGTTCCGTGGGCAGGTGCTGCCCAGATCGGTGTCGCCGGCGTACTCCTGCTGGCGATCCTCTTCTGGGCCTCCCGAAAGCGCCGCAAGATGACCTGAAAACATCGATTGGCGCATGACAAGCAACTCCTTTCGTTCCGCTCTGCCATTCGACCTAATCGAGCTCGATGTCGGCTGGAAGATTGGTATCCAGCCACCGACAAAGCAGCGAAGACGCCGCCCAGTTGCGTAGGAAGCGCGCCCGGTCGCGCCGCCAGACGCGGGCGAAAGCGGTATCTGAACGGTGCTGCTTCATCGCGTCCAGGTCAATCAGCCACACCCGCCCTTCGTGCCAAAGCAGGTTCGTTGCCTTGAGATCGCCGTGACTGATGCGCAGCCTGCACAGCGTCTCGAACAGCGAGAGAAGCGCCTGCGCCACATCGCCTGGGGGCTCCGAATTCGGTGTCAGGTGGGCCGTCAGATCGCTTCCAGGGCAATATGCATTAACGAGGAAAGCCCGCGAGCGCAGCGGCCCGATTCGTTCCTCAAGCAATGCCAGCGGAGTCGGTGTGGAAATGCCATAAAACTGTAGCCGGTGCCCCTCACGCCATGAGTGCCATGCCCGGCTCGGCCGCCAGAGTCTCCCCAGAACGTGCTTCAGATTCTTCAGGTTGTATCGCTTGATGACCAGAGTACGGCTTTCCTGCTCGACTTGTACAACGGTACTCGTTCTCCCGTCCTTCAGGAAACGGCCTCGAAGGATGGCCTCATCCGGCGCTTCCAGCAGCGGCGCCAGAAGCTCCGCCTGATCGCGTTGCATAGCGCAGAAGCGGAATGCGCTGCGCGTTACCGCAAAGCGGGTGCAATCACGTACCGACTTGCCGAGAAAATCGTTCAGTCGCCAGGCACGCACGCGCAACAGCGCGTTCTCGAGGTGCGAAGCATCAGAAAAACGGCGCCCTCCCCATTCGCAGTAAGCATTGAGAAGCACTGCGCGGCAGGCATCCCAGCTTGGCGGCAGCTGCGCCAGCAAGATGGCCAGATTGCTTGCTGCCTGCTCCTCGTCCAGTGGCTGGCCTGGCGAAATGGCACGTACCGCGTCACCGTCGATAACGAATACCTGGTCACCGCAGCGCAGAAAATTCCCGAGGTGGAGATCTTCCTGCGTAAGACCTGCGGCATGCATCGAACCGAGCAGCCCGAAGGCCGGGCGCAACACATCAAGCGCAGCTTCGCTGCCGGCAGACAGCGCAGACACCGGCTCCCATAGTTCTTCCAGGCTTCGCGCATGTTCAAGATAGGCGGTAAGCAGAACGTGGCCGCCCGCCTGAAGAGCATCGGCCAACAGCGGATCGGGCGTCAGTATGCCAGCGTGATGCAGCGCATCGATTCCGGATCTTTCTTTCGCCCAATGCCGGGCGCTGCTGCCCGCGATGAAAAGCTTGACCAGTACGTGCCGGCCGTTCCAGTCGCCTTCGCCGACAATTCGCTTGCCGGGCAGAACGCGCAACAAGCGATGCACGACCACTTCACTGCCATCGTTCAACGTTACGGAAAACGGAATTTCCGGCTGGCGCCCCGCGCCACGCAAGTCAGCGGCTTCGACCCGTTTCGCTGAATTGGCTGAGCTGCCTGAATTGGCGCTCATCGCGGATCCCCTTTCGCATACTTGCGCAGGAAGCGCGCCTGCAGGCGCTCGGCTTCACGAGCCAAATACGACAGCAGTTCCGCTTCGTCTTTCAGGATCTCGCGCGGTGTCTTGTTGAAATATCCGCACAGAAAGCGCAAATGGTCACGCCGGGTCAGTCCAATGTTCAGCGCCGAAAAATACAGGCTGGACAGATCCTTGTCGCGCCAGCGGCGCGGGATTTCCTGCCGAACTTGTGCGCGATGCAGGTCGATCATCGAGAGCTTCAAATTGCCTACCGTCGGCGCCGGATCAAGATGCAGCAGGAAGTGGCAGATGTAGAGATCGCGGTGATTGACGCCACCTCGATGCATGCGACCGACCATTTCGGCAACTCGCCTTATAAGCGCTCGCTTCAACGCCAAGGATGGAGGCGCCGCAGGCCAGTCGCCACAAAAGTCTTCCAGGCTGATCGTTGGCGCCAGCTCTTCGGTCACGATGAAGGACTGCCGCGTTGCCGGATTGCTCCCGCGCTGAGCGAACGCGACAACATGCATGGTCTCGACGCCCAGCTCACCCAAGGCTTTGATCGCCTGCCACTCGTTGTGCGCGCCAAGCACGGGCAGGCGGAGATAGAGCAGGTTTTTCAGAATCTCCGTCCAGCCGACACCGCGATGAATCTTCACGAAATAGCCGCGCCCTGCCACTTCGGTACGCAACGTGCGGCGCGCTTCAAGTTCACGGAAAACCTCGCCTTCAAGCGCCTCAACCGCAACGAATGGATCGTGTCCGGACCACAGCGTACGAAAGGGTTCGTCGATGAAGAGCATCGGCTCGCTCATTGGCGTACGTTGAGAATCAGGTCGGCAGCGCGTTCTGCATTGCTGTAGATATCGGCCGTCTGGGCGAAAGCCAGCGCGTTGGTTTGCCAGCGGACCCGTGCACCCTTGTCATCCAGCATTTCGGCGAGCATCGAATCCAACTGCGACTGTTCGAACGGATCGGGAATCACCAGCCCACCCTCCGCGTCAGCGATGTAATGGGCGTAACCGCAAACCGCCGTCGCCAACACCGGCAGCCCGGCCACCAGCGCTTCCAGCAGGACAGTGCCGGTATTCTCGTTATAGGCTGGGTGGATCAGCAGATCGGCGCCGAGCAGAAAGCGCGGAATATCGCTACGACCCGAAAGAATGCTTACGCTTTCCGCCAACCCCAGCGAACTCGCCTGTCGCTGAAAGAAGCTCGGTTCGTCCTGCCCGATGGCAATCAGGCGCGTCCGGGCCAACAGCCCTTCCGGCAAACTGGCGAGCGCCTTCAGGCTACGATCAAGGCCTTTGGTCTTGAACCCCGAACCAATCTGCAACAGAAGAAGATCGTCATCAGCCAACCCGAACTCCTGGCGAAACCCGGCGCGGATTTCTGCCGCATTGCCCGGTGCTCGCCGGTCGGGTGAGATGCCGGGCGGCAAGAGATGGAAACGACCGGATGGTGTGGCATAGTGCTTTTCAAACAACGCCTGCTGCTGCGGCGAGATCATCAGGATTTCGGTACGACTATCGGGCGAAAATACCGCCCGTTCGTAGGATGAGAAATGCCGGTAGCGCCCGGAAAGCCGGTATATCGGGTTGCGTTGCGTGCGCGCTTTTTCTTCATAACAGGGGTCGGCCGCAAAATAGACATCCAGCCCTGGCATCTTGTTGAAACCGATGACGCGATCAACCGAACGACTGTTGATATCCTGCCGCACCCAGTCCACAAACTTTTCATAGCGCCGGAAATTGCTCAAGGCTTTGACGGGCGCACAAACAACTTCGAACCCGGACGGAACATCGCCATTCCATTCAAGCGTATACACCCGGATCGCATGCCCGCGGGCCTGACAGGCCAGTGCGATACGCATGAAATCGCGCTGCAAGCCGCCGAAGGGGAAATACTTGTAAAGCGAAAAGGCGAGCCGCATCAGATATTCTCCGGCGGCGCCCGTTCCGCCTCGATCAACCTGTGCCCACCCAAGGGCAGATAACTAAGCAGACGAAAGAGAAGGATCACGGCCGGACCTTGTTGGAATGGGATTGTTGGGTTGTTTGATTGTTCAAGACGGGTTTGACCCGCGGCACACGAAAAACTACAATTCAGCGAACCGCCGAGTTAATCAGGACA
>NZ_FLQY01000220.1 GCF_900089945.1 Candidatus Propionivibrio aalborgensis
CGCCGATGAAATCGAATCCGGCGACGGCTGGATCGGCTTTGATCGCTTCATGGAAATCGCGCTCTATGCACCAGGGATGGGGTATTACTCGGGCGGTGCGCACAAGTTCGGCGCTGCCGGGGATTTCGTCACCGCGCCGGAGATTTCGGCGGCTTTCAGCCAGACACTCGGGGCACAGGTGGCGCAGATTCTTGCGCTGAGCGCGCCGCAGATTGTCGAGGTCGGCGCTGGTTCCGGGAGGCTTGCCGTCGACCTGCTGCTCGAACTCGAACTGCGCGATTCGCTTCCCGAGCGCTACGCCATTCTCGACCTGTCCGGCGAATTGCGGGAACGCCAGCGGGACACGATCGGCCACAGCGCGCCGCATTTGCTTGATCGCGTCGATTGGCTCGATCACTTGCCCGAACGCTTCGACGGACTGGTTCTAGCCAATGAACTGCTCGACGCCATGCCGGTGCATCTGGTGGTCTGGGGCCGCGGAGGTGACGATCACGCGATTCTTGAACGCGGCGTCGGCTGGAAGAACAACGCCTTCGTCTGGCTCGACCGACCCGCCGAGGGTCGCGTCCTCGACCGTGCACATGCGCTGGCTGCCGAATGCCCGCTGCCACCGGGTTACCTGAGCGAGATTGGTCTGGCCTCCACAGACTGGACGGCGGCCTGGGCCGGGATTCTCGGCAAAGGCGCCTTACTGCTCATCGATTATGGTTTTCCGCGCCACGAGTTTTACCATCCGCAACGCAACACCGGCACGCTGATGTGCCACTACCGTCATCATGCGCACGGCGATCCGTTCTTTCTACCGGGCTTGCAGGACATCACGGCTCACGTCGATTTCACGGCGATTGTCGAGTCGGGATTCGATGCCGGATTGGAGCTGCTCGGCTATACGACACAGGCGGCCTTCCTGCTCAACTGCGGATTGACCGAAGTGCTGGCGCGCACTCCAGCCGAAGACCACAAGCGCTACCTGCCGCAGGCGCAGGCCGCAAACAAACTGATTTCGCCGGCCGAGATGGGCGAGCTGTTCAAGGTTCTTGCGCTTGGCAAGGGTATTGATGCGACGCTGATCGGCTTTGCGCATGGCGACCGCAGCGCGACCCTTTGAAGCGGTCACTTCGAGTTGGTCGATTTCACCTCGCCCCAGCGCAATGGCATGGCTGCCAAGGCCCTGCGCGTACGCATCACCTTGCACATCAAAACGCGTTCTGCTTGCGGATCCAGGGGGATCTGATCGGGGTCCGTGACGATCTGGCATGACACATCGAACTGCCAGACATCGCCTGCGACGTAGTCCAAGATCATGATTCCGGCAAACGGGTTGAGGGCAAGATTGCCGAACGTGTTGAAGAATCGATTCCCTGGAAAATCCGGGAGCATCAATGTGTCGTCTGGCATGATCCTGATAAATCCGGAGGGGCCACCTCGATGCGAAACGTCAACGCCATGTGAACGGGCGTCCGCGGCCAGTGCGTCCGGATGCGCGCTCGCGATAAAGCAGGTATCTGCCTGAGCAATCATGACGCGGGCACTATCTGGCAGCCCTTCATCGCAGATCAGTTTCGCTTCCGACGCCTGCTGCACACAGCTCGGCTCACGAGCGTGAATGTATTTCGGGCAGTTCCCAAAGCTCTGTTCAACGGCCAGGGTAAAACCATGTTCGTCCAGTAGAGTGACGCGGCCATTGACGCGATTGCGGCGGCGCGTATGCGGTTGAATCCCCAGGATGCCAAGCGGCGCGCCACTCTGCAGGTTGAGATCCAGTGGGTCGTATGCGAGAGGCAGCGCAGCGACACGCAGGTGCCGTTCATCCGGTGTCTGCACGAATCCGGGTGGGCCAGCCAGAATTGAGGCGGTTGGTTGCCCGGACTGATCAATCGACCCGACTACCAGAAACGGCAGCGAGGCAAAGAAGTCGCGGTGTTGCCGCGGCATATGGTCGCGTATCGCAACTGCCCCCACCTGCGCAAGTCGGTCCGCCGCGCCCATTGTGGCTTGCATGGCGCGTTCGCCATGGTGGAATGCCCCATTCGGTTCCATTGCTGGCTAGCTCAACGCTTCGGAAATTCCGGCATCGGGACGAAGCGCGGCATGGATTCGACCCGCGCAAGCCAACTGCGGATATGCGAGTACGGATCAAGCGAAACGCCGCCTTCCGGTGCGCGCGCGACATAGGCGTAGAAAGCGAGATCGGCGAGCGTCAGGCTCTGCCGGGCCAAATAGTCGCGCTGAGCCAGATGCCGGTCCACTACATCGAATAGTGCAAGGCTGCGTGCCTGAGCGGCAGGTAGGTCGACCGGTGCATTGAAGAGCTTGCTTGCGCGCGCTGCCGCCGGACCAAAAGCGAGAGTCCCGGCGGCCAGTGCGAACCAACGCTGGATTTCGGCGGCTTCAATTGGAGTGCGCGGCGCCCAACGCCCTGCGCCATAACGTTCGGAAAGGTAGGTAAGGATGGCCAGCGAATCGGAAATGGTCACATCGCCGTCCTGGATCACGGGCACCTGGCCAAAGGGGTTCATGGCCAGGAACGCTTCCGATTTCTGCGCTTTATTGGCCAGATCGACATTGATCGTTTCGTGCGGAAGTTGCAGGTCCGACAACAGCAGAGCCACGCGGTGGCAGTGGCCGGAATAGGGAAAGCTGTGGAAACGGATGGGTTGATCTGGCTGCTTGCTGGACATGATGGGACCCTCGGTATGGAAGAAGGAGTCATCGTCGTCTTTCAATGAAGCTGAATAAATACCTAAACAAGTATTAAACTAATCCGATTTGTGGAGCAATCGATCCGCATGGACAAGCTAAAAGCGATGCAAACCTTTGTCGCGATCGCCGATGCGGGTAGCCTGACTGCGGCGGCTGAAGTCCTCAACAGTTCATTGCCAGCCGTTGTGCGCAGCTTGGCTCAGTTGGAACAAAGCCTTGGCGTGCGTCTCTTCAACCGCACTACGCGCCGTATCTCCATTACCGAAGAGGGCCGACGCTATCTCGAACGGAGCCGCCAGATATTGAGCCTGACAGCCGAGGCCGAAGCTGAATTGCGTGACGAGGAAGCCGAGCCTCAAGGCGTGCTGCGCATCACGGCACCCGTGCTCTTCGGGCAATTGCATGTTTGCGATGCCATCACGCGCTTTGTTCAGCGCTACCCGAAAGTGAGTGTCGATGTGCAGTTGCTGGATCGCGTGGTCAATCTGATCGAAGAAGGATTCGATCTCGGTGTGCGCATTGGAGAACTCGAGAATTCGACCCTGGTTGCACAAGGGCTCGGTCATCTGCGCCGTGTTGTTGTCGCCGCGCCGGGCTACCTTGAGCAACACGGTACGCCGCTGCATCCCCGTGAGTTGCTCAACCACAACTGCCTTCGATTCATCGGTAGCAGAGCGCCCTGGTGGACCTTCTATGATCGGGGGAAGGTTTTCACGCTGCCCGTCCAGGGATCGCTGACGTTCAACCAGGCTGCACCGGTCGCCAGGGCTTGTCTGGCCGGGCTCGGCTTCGGCATGTTCATTTCTTACCAGGTTGCGCCGCACTTGCGGTCAGGCGCGCTGAAGATTGTTTTGGCCGACTACGAACCGCCACCCCGGCCGATTCACCTTCTGTATCCACAGTCGAGGCTGCTGCCGGCACGAACACGAGCGCTAATCAACTGGCTGAAATCGGAAATCGGACCTATACGTTTCGACGGCAAGTTCGGCGAAGAAGGCCGTTCGGAAGCGATCTTGAACAAGACGCAAGATCAAGGGTAACCAGCGTCTTCCCGAATCGCCAAATCACACGTGGTCAACCGGTCGGCGCTTGATCCTTGCACCGAATCAGTCCGGGGGTGCCAAAGCCTTCTTTACTGCGACCACCCGTGCATCGTACAAGCGCTGGGGAATCTGGGACGCGTCCTTGCAACTGCGCGCAATGGCGGCTGCGTCAATGGCGCGAATCGCGTCCAGCGCAATCAGGAACAACTCCGGCGAGGGGATCGGCTTGTCTTCCCAGCCGAGTCGGCCATGAAAATCGCAGGCACACGCATCGAGAAGTTGTCTGAAACGATGCGGACGGCGCAGCGCATCGGCGTTTTCCAGGAGCTTGGTAACGGTAGCTGCGCTCATTTCAGGACCACGGCGAATATCGCCATGATGACGCGCAACCAGGAGTGCCAGATCGCGACAGCCTGCCGGAGTCCTGAGTCTTGCACACAATTCCTCGACCAGCATGACGCTGCGCGCCTCGTGCCCCACATGGCGTGGCAGTTCGGTCGCCGGTGTCAGCCCCTTGCCGAGATCGTGCAAAAGTACGGCAAAGCGTACCGGCAAGCCATAGCCCTGCTGTGCGGAATGATCGAGTGCCATCATGACATGCACGCCGGTATCGATTTCAGGATGGAAATCGGCACGCTGCGGCACGCCGAACAAACGATCAAGCTCGGGTAGCAGGCGCGCCAGTGCACCGCATTCGCGCAGCATATAGATCATGCGCGAGGGTTTTGCTTCCATCAGCCCTTTGGCCAGTTCCTGCCAGACGCGTTCGGCAACCAGATGATCCGCCTCGCCTCTGACGACCATCTGGCGCATCAGCTCGACAGTCTCCGGGGCAACTGAAAAATCGGTGAAGCGCGCGGCAAATCGGGCGACGCGCAGAATGCGTACCGGGTCCTCAATGAAGGCCGGTCCGACATGGCGCAGTACCCGCGCTTCGATGTCGGCCACACCGTGAAACGGGTCAGTCAGTGAACCATCGTCGGCGCGAGCAATGGCATTGATGGTCAGGTCGCGACGAGCCAGGTCTTCTTCGAGTCCGACCTCGGGAGCAGCATGAAAGGAGAAGCCCTGGTACCCTTGGCCGGTCTTGCGCTCAGTACGGGCAAGCGCGTGCTCCTCGTGCGTTTTCGGGTGCAAGAATACGGGGAAGTCCTTGCCAACCGGCTTGAAGCCGCGCGCCAGCATTTCCTCGGGCGTCGCGCCAACGACGACATAGTCGCGGTCCTGCACCGGCAAGCCCAGCAATTCGTCGCGGACCGCGCCGCCAACCGTGAAGATTTGCATAAGGGAAAGAGGGGGC
>NZ_FLQY01000221.1 GCF_900089945.1 Candidatus Propionivibrio aalborgensis
AGCTTCTTCAAATCGCTGTTTGTTGCTCTTTACGCCATAAGCCCACCAGACGATCCCAAGAAAACTCAGCATGGAAACTACCGTCACGATGGACCGCAGATCATTGATATCCATGGCTTTACTTGACCCCTTTCCGTTCTAGCCCCATCCCCTGCAGATAGGCGATCAGGACGTCCATTTCGCTCTTGCCTTCCACTTTTTGACTGGCACCGGCGATTTCTTCGTCGGTGTAGGGAACACCGACCTTGCGCAGAGCACTCATTTTCGCCGAAACGCCTGCCGCATCCGCCGGTTTCTCGGCCAGCCAGGCGAACGCTGGCATGTTGGACTCCGGCACGACGTCACGCGGATTCATCAAGTGCACACGATGCCATTCGTCAGAGTATCGACCACCAACCCGTTGCAGGTCCGGGCCTGTCCGCTTGGATCCCCACTGGAAGGGATGGTCGTACACGAACTCGCCGGCCACCGAGTAAGGTCCATAGCGCTCAGTCTCGGCGCGAAACGGGCGGATCATCTGCGAGTGGCAGAGGAAACAACCTTCGCGGATGTAGATGTCGCGCCCTGACAGTCGGACCGGATCGTAAGGCTTCAGACCCTCGACCGGAGTCGTTGTCGATTTCTGGAAAAACAGCGGCACAATTTCAACCAGACCGCCAACACTGATCACCAGCACGGTCAGGATGACCAGCAAGCCGACGTTACGTTCTATCGCGTCATGAGTAAATTTCATTTTTGGAGTCTCCCTGTTAGGCGTGCTGACCAGCCGGCAACAGCACGGGCGCATCTTCCGTACTGCCTCCAGCCATTGTCTTGAACATGTTGTAGGCCATGATCAACATGCCGGCCAGAAAGAGCACACCACCAATGAAACGGATTCCCCAGAACGGGTAGGACACCTTGACCGACTCGACAAAACTGTACGCCAGCGTGCCATCCGCGTTAACAGACCGCCACATCAGGCCCTGCATCACGCCGGCAATCCACATCGAGGCGATGTAGAGAACGACCCCGATAGTGGCCACCCAGAAGTGCACCGTCATCAGCTTGATGCTATACATTTCCGACTTGCCAAAGAGGCGCGGCAGAAGATAGTAAATCGTCCCGATCGACACCATCGCGACCCAGCCGAGCGCTCCCGAATGTACGTGGCCAATCGTCCAGTCGGTGTAGTGCGACAGGGCATTAACCGTTTTGATCGACATCATCGGACCTTCAAAGGTCGACATACCGTAAAAGGAAAGCGAAGTTATCAGGAACTTCAGAATCGGATCGTCGCGCAGCTTATGCCAAGCGCCAGACAGGGTCATGATGCCGTTGATCATGCCGCCCCACGATGGGGCCAGCAGAATCAGCGAGAAAACCATGCCGACGGATTGCGTCCAGTCCGGCAGCGCCGTGTAATGCAGGTGGTGCGGCCCCGCCCACATGTAGGTAAAAATCAGCGCCCAGAAATGCACGACCGACAAGCGGTACGAGTAAACCGGACGGCCCGCCTGTTTCGGCACAAAGTAGTACATCATGCCAAGGAAGCCGGCGGTCAGAAAAAACCCGACCGCGTTGTGGCCATACCACCATTGAATCATTGCATCCTGTACCCCGGCGTATGCCGAGTAGGACTTGGTCATCGTTACCGGAATCGCCGCGCTATTGACGATATGCAGAAGCGCGACGGCCAGTATGAAACTGCCGTAAAACCAGTTGGCAACGTAGATGTGCGACACCTTGCGCTTGACAATCGTGCCGAAAAAAACGATTGCGTAGGAAACCCAAACCACGGCAATCAGGAGGTCGATCGGCCATTCGAGTTCGGCGTATTCCTTGCCTTGGGTGATACCGAGTGGCAGGGTGATTGCGGCAAGGAGAATGACCAGCTGCCAGCCCCAGAACGTAAACGAAGCCAGCTTGTCGCAAAAAAGACGCACGTGCGAAGTTCGCTGCACAACGTAATAAGAGCTCCCCATCAGCGCACAGCCGCCAAAAGCAAAAATAACCGCGTTGGTGTGCAGGGGCCGCAAGCGCCCGAAGTGCAGAAAGCCGATATTCAACTCTGGCCAGACCAGCTGCGCGGCAATAATCACGCCGACCAGCATGCCGACGATGCCCCAGATCACAGCCATTACTGTGAATTGCCGCACAACCTTGTAGTTGTACGTCGATTGAGTTTCTGACATGGACCTACCTCGTAATAGTCGTTAGAACCGGATTACCTTCTTGTTGCACCTAGCCTTTGCCACGCGGTCGTCGACGCTAGCAGCAGATTGGCTTTCCGCCAACAGGCAGCCGCAACCGCCCGTGAACACGCGTAGTGTAACATACGCCAGTCGATACCCCCGTCACTGTTGTGGTTTTACAACACACAATCAAAAAAGTGGCACTCCTTGGTCGCATC
>NZ_FLQY01000222.1 GCF_900089945.1 Candidatus Propionivibrio aalborgensis
TGCAGATGCGCGAAACGTTTCCGGTCGTCCGGCGCGAGGTGCCGTTCATAGGCGATCCAGCAGCGCCCCGGAAACCGGTCCATCAGAAAAAAACCGTCCTCGATCGAGGCATTGCCCGATGCGATCCACAACGCCAGACAGTCGGGAATGCCGCTGGTCAGATCGCCGCGGCTGAGCGCATATTTCCCCTTGTCGGCGCAGTTCGGTCCCGATCAGCAGTTTGAGGCCGAGCGGTTTGGCCGCTTCGTGCGCGCGCACGACTCCGGCAAAGGAACATTCATCGGTAATCGCCAGCGCGCAATAGCCGAGCTTAACGGCGCGCTGCACCAGTTCGCGCGAATGCGACGCCCCGCGCAGAAAACTGAAGTTACTCAGACAGTGCAGTTCTGCATAGTCCGGCAAGGCATCTGCTTCATTCATGCGAAGAACCCCTGCAGGAACCATCGGCCGGGTGCCTGGCATTCGCGATAGATCCACAGCCAGCGCGCATCCACCGAACGGGCAATGAAATAGTCGCGGCGCACGTCCCTGCGGCTTGCGCGGGTATCCCACCAGCCCGCCTCGATCCGTTCCGGCCCGGCCAGCAGGGTCAATGGCCCGCAACGGTAGGGCCGGCCCTGAACATCGGAGAGCGACTCGGGTTTGTCGAGCAGCCAGAGGGGCCGGGGCAAAGCCGGCGGCGCAACCGGGCTAGACTTGCCGAACAGGGAAGCCGATCGGGTGGCGTGCTCAGGACGGTGATCGTCGTGCGGGGCGATGCCGTAGACCTGTTTCTCGCCAAGGCGCGCACTCAATCGCTCCAACAAGTTGCCAATCGCATCCCTGGTGTCCTGGGCGGCTTCAAACAGGGTCTGATTGCGGTGTGGGCGCTGAACCACCTGGGTCGCCGTGAGCAGCAGCGATTCGACCGGCGCCTGGAGTGTCAGTCGCTCCAGGCGCTCGCGCAGTACACGCTCGAAGCGGCTCCCATCGGCCGTGAGATCGGCGAAGCGCAGCACGACATCCGTCACTGTGTGACGATGCCGGAGTTGCAGCATGATCTCGCGCACGCCGGCCTGCCGCGCCGACAGCCAGCCGGCCAGGGCGGAAATCAAACGTCGAGCCGCGAATAGCAAGGCTGTTGCGTACTCCACTGTGGCAGGAAGTTCCAACGACAAGGCGAACCGTTCCGGAAAAACAAAGTCCGGGCGTGGATCGGGCTGCTCGCCCAATGCCTGTGCGATCAACCGAACGGCCTCCCTGCCAATCCGCCGCGCCAGGGCGGCCGAAGGCAGGCGCGCGGCTTCGGCCAAGGTGGTGATACCGAAACGGCGCAGGGTCACGGCGGCTTTGTGCGGCAAGATATCGACGGGAAGCATTGCCAGCTTCTGGCGCATACTTGCCTCATCGGGACAAAGCGCTTGCGTTCGCGCTTGCGCCAGCCAGTGCGCGCCCAGAGGAGTGGGCGCAGCCGCAATCTCGACGCTGTAGTGTTGCGCCTGTACACCTTCCTTGGCCAAAGGCACCATGACTTCCAGCCCGCCAAACAGCCGCAGGCAACTGCCGATTTCCAGCAACAGGGTATCGGGGGTCAGGCTGAGGCGAGGGGTAAGATTGCCCGCCCAACAGGCCAGGGTCTGCAAGGCCGAAGTTTCTCTCGCCCGATCCCGCGCGACAAGCGCAATGGCCGGCGCCAGCATGCGCGCGGCAGCGATGCCCATGCCGCTCTCGACACCCGCTCGCTGCGCCGCTTGGTCGCCGAGGAGGATGCGCCCCTGCTCGACCACGGCGCTAGGCGAGGACAGGGGAAGGTTCGCTTCGAGCGGCAGGCAGGGCAGATGGAGGGCGAGCCACAAGGGCTTCACGTTCGAATTCATGGGGGTCGCGCCAGTGCTTCGTACGCGGCACGTCGAGAGTGAGCGTCCGGCTGCACGGGGCGCCACGTCGCTTGAGCACTTTAAGGCCTAGCGAGCCGCGCTCACCCGAACTGAGCAAGAGCCGGAGCGGAGCCGCCGAGGACGACTGAGCAGCCCGCAGCGGACGAAACAGGAACATCACGCTATTGCCGCCTGCTGCTGCAACCTGCAGGCGTCTGAGTTGCCGAGCATCCACAGATGTCGCCCAGCACAGCACCACGCCAAGCGCCGCATTCGACAATGCCTGCTCGGTTGCCCACAAGACGTCACGCGGTTGCGCCGACGACACAATCGCCAGCTGCGCCAGATCGACCCCTGCCGAAACCCATGCCGGCCCGTGCGCCCGATGTGGAGGAGCGACCAGCATGCCCCACCTGCCCTCCTGCTGTATTTGCAGCAGCGCAGGCAGCAACAACGAACACTCGCCCAACCCCGTGCCATCCAGCAGAATCTCGGTCAGCGCACCACGCGGCCACCCTCCACCCGGCAATTCGGCATCGAGCGCAGCAAAACCACTCGGGACCGAAGGAATTTTCGCATGGGCAAAACCGTTGGCAGAACCGCCGGCAGAACGGCTCCCGCGCCAGACATCGGGCCGCGCCAATACGTCATCGAGGGAAACCTCATCGTTCATGATGACAAGACTCAATGCGCGAAGCGGCGCACCAGGCCGACCATGACGCCGTAGATTTCCAGCTCGCCCTTGGGGCGGATGATCGGATACGTCTTGTTATGCGGCAAGAGGATGAATTTGCCACGCTCGATAGCGAGTTCCTTGAGGGTGAATCCATCGTCGACAATGGCCACGACAAAATCGCCCGCCCTGGCCTCTCGGTCGCGCTCGACAACAATGACATCGCCGTCGTGAATGCCGGCATCGATCATGGAATCGCCCTTGACCGGAATCATGACCGTGCGCGAGGGGTGCTGGATGAGGTAGTTGTCGACGAGGAAAGGCTCCGCCCCGGTCCCTTCGATCGACTCGGAACTGCCAGCCCGAATCGATGCGCTGACCAGCGGCCGCTCGAAAAAACGAGCAGACGGAATCCATGCATCGTCGTCCGGCGTGCGTTCGACAAAACCGGCGGCTTCGAGCCGCTCAAGCAGCTTGCTCGAAGCGGCCCGGGAAGCAAAACCCATCAATTCCGCGATACGCTGAAACGAAGGAATGCGCCGGTTTGCGGCATAGTAATCGCGCAGGCGGCCGAGATATTCGGCGTCCTTGTTCTGGGCAGTCATGGGGAAACCTTTTGGTGATCATTTGACTACCATCTTAGTAATCAAACGATCACCTGTCAACTCTCGGCTCAGTGACTCTCGGCTCAGTGACCGGGCAGATGACTCCAAAACAAACGGGGGAGTCGGCTTTCTTCCGACCCCCCCGTTTGTTTTGTGCTTACTTCAGGCTTCTAGGCTATGCGCTATCACATAAAGCCTTGCAACTTGGGGCGATGTACCGGGCTTGAACCGGTGACCCTTGGAATCACAATCCAAGCCCCGTATCATTTCTATCGTTTACTTACCAATACCCATTTAAACTATCACTTGTGTTTTCAGTGCTTATAGCCTTACTATTAGTCCAAGTGTTAAACCTATTTTTACTTGTTTTTACCCTGTCGCGTTTACTTGGCGTTTACTTGGTGGGGTGCAAGCGGGAAATTCGGTGAGGTTGTTATGACAAAGGAAATAACAAAATCAGTCGTCGACTCTGCTGTCGCATCGGAAAAAATATTCATTCTGTGGGATAGCAAAACGCCTGGTTTTGGCTTGGCGGTTTATCCGACCGGAGTCAAAAGCTTTGTATTTGGCTTCCGCACTCCCGAGGGAAAGAATAGACGAATCACCATCGGTAAAGCCTCCGAATCGCTTACAGCAGACCAAGCCAGAAAACGCGCCAAAGAACTTTACCGAGAGGTGCTCAATGGTGGCGACCCGATGGGCCATAAACAGAAACGCCAGAAAGCGCTAACCGTCAATCAATTGCTTGACCTGTATCTTGAATCGCCCACCTTCGCCAAGAAGGCGGAAAGCACCAAATATGTGGATAAAGGCAGGATCGAGCGGCACATTCGGCCATTGCTAGGCAAGCAATATGCCGACTTACTGAGCCCTGATAGCGTTCGCCGGGCTCAAAACGACATCACAAAGGGCAAGACGGCCGCCAATGTCAAGACCAAGGCTAGGGGCGTGGCGAAGGTTACAGGCGGCAAGGGAACGGCAGACAAGGCGGTATTGGTGCTGCGCGCTGCCTATTCCTGGGCCGTTTCCGAGGGCATTTTGAAGGACAACCCAGCCGCAAGCATTAAAGTGGATCAACCGGGGCAACGTGACACGATCATGGCCGGATCAGAAGATTACGCGCGCCTATTCAATACCCTGGTTCAAATGGAGAATGAGTTACGTATTCGCCAGCCCGTTGCCGACGCAATCCGCTTTATTGCCCTGACCGGGGCACGCAAGGGCGAAGTCGTCAGCATGACCTGGTCTTACGTCGACCAAAGCGCCGGTCAAGTCAGCATCCCGCCGAACAAACACAAGACAGGCGGGCGAACCGGGAAACCGCGCGTCATCACCCTGCCCGTTGCCGCGCAAGCGATCATCGCGCGGCAACCTGACGGCGATCCCGTTGACTACGTTTTCATGCCGGCCAAGGGCGATGGCGTCATTTCGCTGGCGAAACCCTGGCGCCAGGTTCGAAAAGAGGCAGGTCTACCGGCCGCACTGGGCTTGCATGGCTTACGGCACTCGCTCGCATCTCACTTGGCGATGGACGGTGCCTCGTCTGCCGAATTGATGGAATCGCTTGGACATAAGCAGGTGTCGACCACAATGCGCTACATCCATTTTGCCGAAAAATCCAAGAGCACGCTGGCGGAACGGGCCGCGGCTACCGCCTTGGCTGGGCTGGCTGAATCTTTAGGAAAGCCAAAAGCCGACATTGTGCCGATGAAGAAGACGAAACCCTGATTCACCCTTGCTATCCTATTTAATGATAACTACAATAAAACAGAATGAATATTGAGTTCGACCGCGCCAAGGATGCCGCGAATATTGCCAAGCATGGGGTATCGCTAGCGCTGGCGCATGAACTGGAGTGGGAGTTACTTTTCAGCCGCACAGACGACAGGAAGGAATACGGTGAATCAAGGGAGATTGGCCTTGCGCCGATTGGAACGCGCGTTTTCTGTGTGGTGTTCGTCCAACGTGGTGAACGCTACCGAATCATCAGCCTGCGCAAGGCAAACAGCAGAGAGGTGAAGCACTATGCAAGTACGCTCAAAAACTCGGATCTTTGATGTGCCAACGCCAGCAGAGGATGACGCCATCAATGCGGGTGCCTTGAGCGACCCGGATAATCCACCATTGACCGATGCTCAATTGTCGCAATTCAAGCGACTGCGTGGCCAGCGTGGCCCCCAGAAGACGCCGGTCAAATGCCAGGTCACACTTCGACTCGATCCCGAAGTCGTCGATTTCTACAAAGCAACAGGAAGCGGCTGGCAAAGCCGGATTAACGACGCCCTTGTAGGGTCTGTGAAAGCGAAGAAGAAAACCGCCGCTTGACGGTATCAGGCAAAGCGGGCCGGCAGGGTGTTAGCGCACCAAGCCAGCCCTAACCAATAACGTGAAAAGGAGCTTCACATCATGGCTGATACGAATTCTACCGCAAGGAAGAAACCCCACCCGCAGGCTGCCCCGATAATGCCGGCGATAGATAGCGCCTGTTGTTTCCTCTTGAACAAGCAAGAACGCCGCATTGTTAAACGCGCTTTCAAAGTTCTGGAGAAAAGCGCCGTCTATCGTTCCAAGGCCATGTCAACGCCGCACGCTGTGCGCGATTACCTCAAGCTTCGCTTGGTGTCACTCGAGCATGAAGAATTTCATGTGCTATGGCTTGACGCTCAGAACCGGGTGATTGCTTTCGACGCCCTGTTTACGGGAACGATTACCCAGACGGCCATTTATCCGCGCGAAGTGGTGAAGGCCGGCTTGGCACACAATGCGGCCGCCGTGGTCTTGGCACACAATCATCCATCAGGCATTCCCGAACCCAGCGCAGCCGACAGGCTGCTAACACAAGAGCTGAAGTCTGCTTTGGCGCTGGTGGACATTCGCGTGCTCGATCATTTCATCGTCGCTGGAGATTTGTCGACCTCCTTTGCGGAACGCGGATTGCTGTAACCATGCGCGCTACCCCGGCGTTGACGGTCGAAAAACGGAGATATTCGCCGCTAGGGGAGCGCCAAGCCGCGCAAACGCAAATGGGGCCTTTTCATGAATAACGACAATGACAGCACCCACTATGCCGATGCGGAAAAAATCAAGAAACTGATCAATCAGAAATTCCCCAAGCCTGTCATAAACTCTCAGACAGCAAAGAACTTGCCCGAGCCAATGGATATTGCAGTACATCACAAATCCATCGAGCCAAGCGCAGATTCTCGGGTTCCAGAAGGCTTTGATGCATGTATCGAAATCGGCTCAACAGCTGAACACATTGAGGCTAGAAAATTTGAATATTTCGCATACCGGGCCGTCAACGTAAACTCCAGAAAAAACCGCGACTTCATGATGAGCGAGGTTCGTGATCTGCTGTTCAATGGCGAGCACCTACCTATGGCTGCACGTGCCTGGTTGATTTACGTCCTGATTCATTGCGATGGCCGGCCAATTATTCGAGAAATTGTGAATCTTCTGCTCAACACCGCGCTCTTGCCCATAAATTCCCGCGCCTTGTTGTATCGCAGCCTAGGCAGCCTCAAAGATATTCCGCACGAAACCAAAGGGAGGCCAATCGCTAGCCAAAGCGAATTCAAAGAAGCACTACTCGACTTTCTCAATGAAACGGGAGTTCCGATACCGCGCGGTCAAGTGGTGGCTAGATTAAAAATGGCTGCGGAAAGAATGCCCGCATCCTATGAAAAGATCAGGCGAATCTACTACTCTAAAGGCTTTCAGGAACGCCTGCTTAACACATCGCCAGGCCGTATGTGTTGGTCTCTTGAGGAGTTTCTGAATTGGGACGACTGAGGCGTTCCCAAAGCTATCTAATTGTTTAGAATTACTTCATTCAAACCTTCCCTTATGCTGACTTCACACTACTACGTGGAGTCAGCAAATGGAAAAACGCTATATCAACCGAGAAGAAGCCGCCCTATATCTCACCAACACGCTTGGGTTGGAAGTCAGCAAGAACACCCTGCAAAAATGGGTGACCGTCGGAGGCGGGCCAGCATATTCCCGCTTCGGAAAACGCGCCGTCTACACTACTCAAGACCTGATCGAATGGGCTGAGCGCAAGCTTTCCAAGCCCCGCCTGTCATCTACCTCCTCCTGAATCGGAGGCGCGCATGATGACAATCAAGAGTATCAAGCGCTGGCCAGGCAAGAAGCGTGATGGAAGGCAATCACCGCTTTCACCCCTTCTATTCAAGACATCCCGTTACTGCCGACAGCAAAAGCGTGGCTGGGCACACAAGCGGTATTCGCGATGAAAGCCCGATGGCATCTATTCGACAGGCCCGTTGGTTCCGAGTCAAGTCCGAAATCTGCTGTAAATATTCTTCGATCCGATCAATGACGAATGGTTTCAGC
>NZ_FLQY01000223.1 GCF_900089945.1 Candidatus Propionivibrio aalborgensis
ACGACCCCCGTGTCAAATATGCCGCCTGAAACTTCATACTTCAGCTGGCCGGATCAATAGTAGTCGGTCACGTTGAAACACGAGGATAGATGCGAGCGCGCTTGCGGCGGGCATGCTGGGTAGTGAAGCGCCACTTGACGGGGGTTGCCTTGAGGTTGCGTTCGCGCACGTTGGCTTCGATCTGTTGGAGCAGCGTGTCCTCGTCGGGTATGCGCGGTGACAAACACATGTTGGACAGAACAGCCAACTCGATTTCTGCGATATTGAGCCAACTGCCATGCTTAGGGGTGTAATGGAACTCAAGCGTCTTGGCGATGGCGCGGGCCTCGTCGGGCGGGAAGGCTTCGTAGAACGAGGCGGGTTTATGCGTATTCAGGTTGTCGAGCACGACGCGAATCACCTCGGCATCCGGGTAGGTCTGGACGATATGCCGCATACAGTGGGCGAAGTCGATCTTGGTGCGCCGCTTGTGCACACTGCTTGTCCGTCAATTTAGGCGTCTTCCCCGGGCGCGGCCGGTCGTGCAAGGCCGCCTCAACGCCTTCCTCGACACCTCTTTGCCGGGTGTTGTAGATCATGGTGGCAGAAACTGCCAGGGCTCCCATGATTTCGGCGTCCTTGCCGCCGGCTGCCGCTTTCAACAAAATCCGTGCTCGCGTTTGCTTGCGCGCCGCGCTCCTTCCCTTGCGCAGCAAGGCTTCCAGCATTTCAACCTCATCATCCGTCAGCGTGACTCGATACTTGATGGCCGGCGCCGGCGCCGGCGTTGGCGGCATTCGCGGCATCGAGGAATTCCCGGTCATAGCGCTTGGCGCTGAATACGGCGATCTTCATCAAAGTGCTCCCAACAATTAATCTGAATTATATTGAGTCTATTGCCCGGAGGCTTGCCGGACCAAGGAGCGATGCGGCCCGTGGTTCGCGACTACCGTGGTCTGTTCCCCGCGCCATCGACGAGGCATGTCCAACCACGAGACTACAGGCGCATCCACGGTAAAGGCGCGTCGAGGAAGCGGCCCAGCTCGACGCCGAGCACAATGAACCAGACGAAGATCGCGATGCCAACGCCGGCGGCGGCGATGTCCTTAATGACCTTGATCTTCTCGTTGTGGCGCGTCTCGACAAAATCGCAGAGGGCTTCGATCGCGCTGTTGAAGATTTCGGCGACCAGCACGAATCCGGTCACGACGAGGATCAGCAGGAAATCCACCCAGGCGCGCGCGGCGAAGGCGACCGCCAGCACCACCACCGACGCGATCAGTTTGTAAGTGACCGACCAGTCGTAGAGCACGGCGTAGCGCAGCCCCGAAATGGCGGTCCGGATCTTGCGCAGCGGGTGGTAACCGGCGTCGCCGGTGCCGAGGAACTTGTGTCGCATTAGCTATTCTCCCGCCATGCCGGCAGGCGACGCAGGAGAACGACCCAAAGGGTCGCAAGCATTACGCCGGCGACGACATCGCTCGGAAAGTGGACTTGCAGATAGAGCCGTGAGGCGCCGACCAGAGACGCTGCAGCGAGCAGGACGGCAATTTCGATCCGGCCCGGCGATGCTCCCGGCCGCAGCAGCCAGGCCAGTGCGAAGGCGGTGACCTGCATGGCATGGGCACTTGGGAAACTGGCATCGTCCGGCATCGGGATCAGCGGCGGAAACAGATCCGGCCGCGGCCGCGCCGCGATCAGCTTGACCAAGTGCCCGAGCGCGGAGGCACCGATCAGCGCCAGCGTGACAAATGCCGCGTTCCTGTGGCCGCACCGCCGCCACCCGAGCAGCAGCGCCAGCAGCACTAGTACCGCCAGTGAACCGAGCCAGGTGACGGTGGCGAACAGGCTGTCAAGCCACGGGCTGCGTGCCGCATGGGCCAGCGCCAGGCCGGCGTGATCCCAATCCGCCAGTCGCGTTGGTTCCATCATTCAGCGCCTCCGTGTTGCATAGGGCGAGGACCTGCGCATGGGTCCAAGATGACTGCGCAAGGCTGCAATTTCATTCCGTAGCCCTGCGATTTCGGTCGCGGTCGTGTCGCGGCGGTCCTCGGCGCCTTCCTGGTGGATCGCATTCACGATGACCGCGATGAACAGGTTGAGCAAGGTGAAGGTGGAGGCCAGGATGAAGATCAGGAAGAAGATCCAGGACGAAGGATAAACGGCCATCACCGGGCGCACCACCTCCATCGCCCAGCCCTCGAGGGTCATCACCTGGAACAGCGTGAAGGCGCTGCTGCCGAGGTCGCCGAACAACGCGGGAAAGTCTGCGGCGAACAGTTTCGTCGCGATCACGGCGGCGACATAGAAGATGATGCAGATGATCCCCACCACCGAGCCCAGCCCAGGCAGGGCCGTGAGCAGGCCGCCGACCACCCGCCTCATGCTCGGCACCAGGGTGATCAGGCGCAGTACACGCAGGATGCGCAGCGCGCGCAACACAGCCAAAGGCCCTGAGGCGGGAATCAGCGCAATGGCCACCACCGTGAAATCGAAAACGTTCCACGGATCGCGGAAGTAGACGAGGCGATGGGCCAGCAGGCGCAGCACGATTTCGCCCAAGAAAACGGCAAGGATCGCCCGGTCGGCAGCACTCAGCCAGGAGCCCCACTGCGCCATCAGCGCCGGGCTGGTTTCCAGGCCGAGTATCACGGCATTGATCAGGATCAACGCTATCAGGCTGTTATGGATCGGCGCGGACTCCAACCAGCGGTCCAGCCGGGGGCGCCATCCTCCAGGAGTGTGCATTACGATATCCATCTTGGCTCCTCACTCGTGCGCGCGGCCTGCAGCCGCAGCACGCGCCAGCTTTTCCTTGCGCAGCGACATCCAGATCGAGATGCCGATGAAGGTGGCGACCACGGCCAGCGAGAAGCCGATCGGGATCTTGTAGAGGTCGATCAGCAGCATCTTGACGCCGATGAACACCAGCACCGCCGCCAGGCCGTACTTCAGCAGCGAGAAGCGGTCGGCCATGTCGGCCAGCAGGAAGTACATCGCGCGCAGGCCGAGGATGGCGAAGACGTTGGAGGTGAGTACAATGAAGGGGTCCGTGGTGATGGCGAAGATGGCCGGTATCGAATCTACGGCGAAGATCAGGTCCGAGATCTCGACCAGGATCAGCACAAGGAACAGAGGTGTCGCGTAACGCACGCCATCCTTCCAGACGAAGAACTTCTCACCGTGGAGTTCGTCGCTGATCTTCATGTGGCCGCGCAGCCAGCGGATCAGCGGGTTGTTTGCCATGTCGGGTTTTTTCTCGGCGAACCACCACATCTTGATGCCGGTGAACAGCAGGAAGGCACCGAAGATGTACAGCAGCCAGTGGAACTGGGTAATCAGCCAGGCGCCGGCGAAAATCATCACCGTGCGCAATACGATGGCGCCGAGCACGCCGAGCACCAGCACGCGCTTCTGCAGTTCCAGCGGGATGCCGAAGAACGAGAACAGCATCAGCCAGACGAAGACGTTGTCAACCGCCAGCGATTTCTCGATCAGGTAGCCCGTCACGAATTCCAGCGACTTCTGGTTGGCCACTTCGCGCCCGGCGCTGCCATCGAGATGCCACCAAAGTGCCGCGGCGAAGAGGAGGGATACGGAGACCCAGATCACCGACCAGGTCGCGGCCTCCCTGAAGGACACCTTGTGCTGCTTGCCGCCGCCGACCAGAAACAGGTCGATCGCCAGCATCACCAGGACGATGGCGAGGAAGCCCGCCCACATCCACCATGTACCGATTGTTTCCATTGCATGCTCTCCTTGCCAGATCCGGTTTGCCGTTCCGTCGGCAGCGCTGGCTGCAAACGGAACGGCCCTTTATCCAGCGAGGACGAAGGGCCGTGTTTTTGACAAGGGAACCTCCGCCATCGCGGCAAAGGTCTTGCTCGCGCCTGTCTAGCGACAAGCACCCGGGGCGCCGGGAAACCCTTCGACGACAAGGATTTCCGTATTGACGACGCCGCGGCGGAGAGCTACTCCCCCTTGGGACAAGCGCAATTTACTTAACTTGATAAAAACAGTCAAGTAATTTTTGAGCGCGGACTGACTTTCGGATCGAGCCGGATAGGCGCCGGAAGACGAGACGGCGACGATGTCGATCGTGGTGCCCCGCGCGGCGCCAACGATATCGGCAATCGGCGTCTGGGCGCCGAGCGAAAGGCACCAGGCTCCGCTGGCGGCGAGCAGTGCCTCGACCATCAGCAGGCCGAGCATATGCTCCTCGTCCTTCACCGTAGTCAGCAGGATTTGCGGTCGCGCGCCGCGGCCGCCCAGCCCGTGGATGGCCGAGCGCAGCAGGTGATTGCAATAAATAAAGCCTGTCGGAGCGGAATAAAGTCTGTCGGGCCGCTTGTTCTGCAACGCACAAATTGCGAGGGCGACTTTGTTGATTAGGTAAGACTCCTCAGTTCGCGCATGGCGACGGAAAGCATCGCCAGATCCAGTGCCGGGCCCGTTTTCAGGTCGGCCACCATTTCCCGCAGCCGGCTCAGGGGCGCATGGTTTGAAGCTTCCCAGGCGGCAAGCATCTCCGTCGCATCGATCCCGTCTGGCGACAGGCGTATGACGCTGGCGGTCAGCAGTCTCGTTTGCCGCGCCAGGTCATCGCGCAGTGCGTTGCGCGCCAGACCCTGCCAGTGCGTATTGGTGGAAAGCGCATTGATCTGATCGCCAAACCAGCGCATTTCCAGCTTCCCGACCAAGGCAAAATAGATCTCTGCGACCCGGTCGACGCCTTGCTCGCTGTCCGTCGCAATATCGACGATATCAAGTGCGGCGTATGACGGGTCCAGCTTCGCAACCTGCTCTGCGGTGCCGGCAGGCACACCGGCTGCTTCCAGTTCCGCCCGTCGTTCGTTAAGCGCATTCAAATCTCCGGCGTTCAGAAAT
>NZ_FLQY01000224.1 GCF_900089945.1 Candidatus Propionivibrio aalborgensis
TTCTCTTCCTCTTCTTGTGTATGGCATATCAGAATTCGATCAATTGAGAACACGCCCTAGAAGACTGGAGTCATCTTGGTATCCCCACGACTAGTCGCAAAAATTGAGGCCGAAGAGCCAACCCTTCGCCTAGCGGTTCTCATAGACGCTGACAATGCACAAGCTGCCGTCATTGAAGGGCTTCTGGCCGAGATTGCAAGGTTTGGCGAGGCAACTGTGAAGCGCATATACGGCGACTTCACTGCCCAAACCAGTTCATCTTGGAAGAAAGTACTGCAGCGGTACGCTATTAAGCCCGTTCAGCAATTTGCTTATACAACGGGCAAGAATGCCACAGACAGTACGCTGATCATTGATGCGATGGATTTGCTCTACACGCGAAAATTCGACGGGTTCTGTCTGATTACGAGCGATAGTGATTTCACGGGACTAGCAATGCGGTTGCGTGAAGAGGGACTCACAGTTCTTGGTTTTGGCGAAAAGAAGACACCAGATGCCTTCCGCAATGCCTGCCACAAGTTTGTATTTACTGAAGTTCTTCGTGCAAGTACGGTAGCTGAACCCGCTGAATCGACGCAGAAAACGGTGGATGAACCCAAGGCCTCTCCACCAAAGCCACCTACCGGGGCAACGGAACCAAAACAGGAGTTTCCTAAGCAGTTCGTGCTAACTGCACTTGAGCAGTCAATCGACGACGCTGGATGGGCGCATCTAGGTACATTCGGAAGCTACCTCACCAAACTGCAACCAGATTTTGACTCCAGACTTTATGGTTTCAAGAAGCTCTCCGAGCTTGTGAAAGCAAAGACGGAACTTTTTGTGACTGAAGAACGATTGGCACCAGGATCAACCCAGAAGGTGCTATACGTTCGTGCGAAATAGCTTTCTATTCTTTCTATTGTCGCCGGGTTTTCGTCGTTTCCCGTTCGTGCGCCTTGAGAATCGCCTGGAGTAAGCCGGGGAATTGTGTCTCCAGTTCGCGCAGGCGCACGCGGCTCGTGAGTTCTACGCCTTTGCGTTCGCTGACGATCAAACCCGACTCTCGCAGAATGCGATAGTGCTGTGAGCATGTTGATTTCGGCATCTCGATTTCGAGCCGATCCGTCATTTGCGTGCAGTTCAAACCGGCTTCTGCTTCCAGCAGTTCGTTGACGATGGCCAGCCGTACGGGATCGGCGAGGGCATGCAGAATGCCCGCCACGGTGATGTCTTCGCTATTCGGGTGCGCCAGTGGTCGACTCATAGTCCGTAAGGGTAACCGATACGGTTGCTTTTTCAATAATCCTGTTGTACCGTATTTATGAACTATTTAAAAGGATCCTTCTCATGACGACTCTTTTTGATCCCTTGCGCGTTGGCGATCTGGTGTTGCCGAACCGAATTGTGATGGCGCCGTTGACCCGCAGCCGCGCCGGCGCCGTGCGCGTTCCAAATTCCCTGATGGCCGAATATTACGTGCAGCGGGCAAGCGCGGGGCTGATCATCACCGAAGCGACCTCCGTTACGCCGCAAGGCGTGGGCTACGCCGATACGCCCGGCATCTGGTCAGCCGAGCAGGTGGCCGGGTGGAAGCTGGTCACCCAGGCCGTGCACCGGAAGGGCGGCCGCATTTTTCTGCAGCTTTGGCATGTGGGCCGCATTTCGCATCCGCTCTTCCTCAAGGGCGAGTTGCCGGTGGCGCCCAGCGCGATCGCCCCGGAAGGCCATGTCAGTCTGGTTCGCCCCGAGACGCCCTTCGTAACTCCACGAGCGCTCGAACGCGACGAGATCCCCGGAATCGTCGAAGCCTATCGGCAAGGCGCCACAAACGCGAAAGCCGCGGGTTTCGACGGTGTGGAAATTCACGGGGCCAATGGCTATCTGCTGGATCAATTCCTTCAGGACAGCACGAATCGTCGCACGGATGACTACGGCGGCCATGTCGAAAATCGGGCGCGCCTGATGCTGGAAGTCACGGATGCCGTCATCGGCGTCTGGGGAAGTCGGCGCGTCGGAATGCACCTCGCGCCACGCGGAGACAAGCACTCGATGGGCGATTCCAATCCGGCCGCTACGTTCGGCCATGTGGCCACTGAACTTGGCCGACGCAAGATCGCGTTCATTTGCACGCGCGAGTACCTTGGGCCGGATAGTATTGGCAAGAAAATCAAAGCCGCCTTTGGCGGCGTGCTGATCGCGAACGAACAATTCACCAAGGAATCGGCCGAACAAGCGATCGCCAACGGCGATGCCGATGCCGTGGCCTTCGGTCAAGCGTTTATCGCCAACCCCGATCTGCCCGAACGCTTTTGCCAGAACGCACCGCTCAACCCGCCGGATACCACAACGTTCTATCAAGGCGGAGCCAAAGGATACATCGACTATCCAGCGCTTGAATCATTGGAGACGACGTCCTGTCCAGGCTGATGTTCATTGGCAAGGCGGCAGGTCTCCTTGGCGCTTCGCTGCGCCACGGCGCGTGATTGCGGGTGAGGGCTGATCGCCTGCCTCATTTCGGGCGCGGTGCCGCTCAACGCACATAGCCCACGCGCGTTTGACCCATGAAATTTTCTGGACTTTCGCCAGGCGGATGGTAATACTCGTGCGTCCGCACAACCGTTACCCGTTCGAGTGAGAGCTCTGTGAATCCGCCTGTTTCCACGCCAACGACTCCGCGTCGTCTCCTTTATTGGGCCTCTTTCACGATAGCGGCTTTGGTGAACCTATTCGCGATGGGCTTCTTCATTGTCGGTCTCGCCGACGGGTCAGTCTCTTCGTTCAATATGACCTTGTGGTTTTCTATTCTCGCCGCAGCCGCGGCGGTCTTGTTTGTCGGACACCGTCTTCACCTGCATGGCCGGACCGGTCTGGCAATTGCCGTACTCGCTATCCTGGCGGTCCCGGGGCTGCTCTACGGCCTCTTTGCGCTGATAATGATCGTCAACCCGCCGCGCTGGAACTAGCGGCTAACGTTTTTTGCCGATGGCAAAATCATCGAATTGTTGATGACAGGCCACAATTGTCGGGTCCCTTGGCAGCAAGCCCGCTGGGCAGCACACTGCGCCGTTCAGGTGAAAGCAACTTTGCAAGGAGTTCATTCATTATGGATGCTGCTTTCTGGCACCAAAAGTGGGAAGCGAATGAGATTGGCTTCCATGAAGGTGAAGCCAATCGACTATTGGTCAAATACTTCAATGCGCTTTCTTTGGCGGAAGGGCGTCGCGTATTTGTGCCCCTGTGCGGCAAGACGCTCGATATTGCCTGGCTGCTTTCGAACGGCTTTCGCGTCGCTGGAGCTGAATTGGTCGAGTCGGCCATCGAGCAACTGTTTTCGGAGCTTGGAATCGAGCCAGAAATATCGGAGGTTGGTGAAGTAAAGCGCTACAGCGCAAAGAACATCGACATCTTTGTCGGGAATATCTTTTCTGTATCCAGCGAAATACTTGGTTCAGTCGACGCAATCTATGATCGGGCGGCTTTGGTCGCTCTGCCCGAAGAAATCCGCCGTCGATACACAGGGCACTTGATGGAGATTACGGATGGAACGCCGCAGTTGCTGCTTACCTTTGAGTACGATCGCAGCGTGATGGACGGCCCGCCTTTTTCAATCAGCAACTCGGAAGTGATAGAACACTATGGAGACCGCTATGAATTGACTCTGATGGAAAGCATCGCTATCCCCGGTGGCTTGAAAGGTAAATGCGCCGCGACCGAAAACGTCTGGCTGCTGAAGAAATGACCAGTACATCTGCATCGCCGCCAAAATATCGCTCAAACAATCAGACCGCTCGGCTGGTGCCTTGGCCGCAAGGCGAGTGGCTAAATTGCGGCACCAGTCAGGCTACGTTTGTGGGCGCCGAACCGGCTCAGATCGCGTTCGAGATTGACTCTCCGGAAGAACTTGCGCCTGGAGCCTTGTTATTCCATTGGGTACCCAGCAGGATATGCAAATGAATCTATTCCTTCTGCAGCTTCGTTAGAGCGCACGCCATGGCTGCCTACACCGCCGAAGTGCTCTGGTTTCGCTCAGGCCAGAAATTTGTCGACAACCGCTACAGCCGTAGTGCAAAAGGGGTCAGCTTCGTAGTGCAAAAGAGTGCAAAAGGGGTCAGCTTCGAATTGTTTTTGCGAAATTCAATGCGATGGTGATCCCTCCTATTCTTTTATTCCACGACGCCTCAGAAGAAGCTGCGTTTGGAGCCTTGTCGTTTCATCTGGCTCTCAGCAGAATGCGCAAATGAGATCACTTTTTCTGCAGCGTCGTTAGAGCGCCATATGGGTACAAGCACAATCGCCATTGTCGTAGCTGCGATCGCGTCCGCGATGGCAGTGGCCCTTTGGCTGCGATGGAAACGAGCCGCGCGTGCGGAATTCATACGCACGTATACATTTCCGAAGGGCCTGTTCGACAAGTTGAGGGAAAGACGGCCTCAGCTTTCTTTAAAGGATTGTCAACTTGTCGGACATGCGCTGCGACAGTTTTTCCTTGCTTACCTGAGGGGCGGCTGTCGGTACGTGTCAATGCCCTCGCAGGTCACGGACGATTTATGGCATGAACTGATTCTATACACAAAGGGTTACGAGTTCTTCTGCAAACGGGCGTTCGGCCGCTTTCTCCATCATTCGCCGGCTGCCGTTCTTGGTTCCAGACGAGAAAGCAATGAGGGATTGCGACGCGTTTGGTGGCGCGCGTGTATTGACGAGAACATCAATCCAAGGAAGCCTACACGCCTGCCGTTGCTATTCGCCATCGATGCGAAGCTGAATATTCCTGACGGGTTTCGCTATTTGACCGATTGCGGAGGCCCCAAGCGGCGTGAAAACCAGGCAGATCGCGGTGCCGCAATCTACTGTGGCGGAGATTTCTCGAGTACAGGATTTGACGGCACAACCGATGGCTTTGGAGATGCAGGGAGCGCAGACGCGACAGCGGACGCTGGCGGCGGTGGGTGCGGCGGTGGATGTGGGGGCGATTGAGTGTGGCGTTTAAAAAACCTTCCCGATGAGGAACTGCTTGCAAGGTGCGCTGCTGATAACCAGACTGAAGAAGCGCAAGCGGCAGCCAGAAAGGAGGCGCGTCTGCGCGGCTTGAATCCGATTGATCCTTCGCCAGTTGTCGAGGAAAGCGAGACCTACCTTGGCGACAGGGTCATCGTTGCCCGCTATCTCACACCCACGGAGGCGCACCTGTACAAGTCTTGCCTGGAAGGTGCTGGCATTCCCGCCGAAGTCGGAGACGCAAACCTTTTGCAGGCAAATGAGCTATTGTTCAGTGCACTGGGCGGTGCCAGCCTGCGGGTTCCCGAAGCATTTGTCGCCGAGGCCAAGGAAGTTCTGGCGGCAGTCGAGCGTGGCGATTTCGCGCTTGATGAGGGTTTCGATCCCGATGACGCTTAGCCCACACATTTCCTTCCAGGGGCTGCCTGAGGCAGCCTGTTAGATCAGGGTTGTACCTATCCAAGGAGCTTGCAATGCCGAATATCAATATTGCATGGTGGAATCTGGAAAACCTGTTTGATCATGAAACCGCTCCCAGGGACGATGAACTGAAATCAACATTGCGATCCGAATTGAAAGGCTGGACTGCCAGCATAAGAGACAGAAAAATATTGCAGCTCTCGAACATCATCAAGCTGATGTTCGGCGGAAGTGGCCCTGCATTGTTGGGTGTCTGTGAGGTCGAGAATGAAGCGGTAATGGCAAGACTGGCAGGTGCGATCAATGTCCCGGGGCGCAACTACGCGGTGATATCGCACGAATCTCATGACGCAAGAGGCATCGATACATCCTTCATCGTCGATACCAACGAACTGACTGTTTTGAGTACTGCTCATCAAGTGGTCATCAAGCGGTCGGCAACCCGCGATCTGTTCTGGGTGCGGTTACGTGTGAATGCCACAGGTGCGGAATTTGTTGCCATTGCCAACCATTGGCCATCGCGCAGTGCTGGGCAGTATTCTTCCGAGCCATTTCGAATCATGGCCGGCGAGACGCATTCCTACATTGTCTCCCGGCTAATTGATGAAGACCTGGGTGGTGAGAAGAATCTGCCTGTTATTTCAATGGGTGATTACAACGATGAGCCTTTCAATCGGTCGATAGAGGAATATGCGTTGGGCACAAGAGACCCTGGAAGGGTGAGGTACTCCAGGTCCGGTCATCTGCAGAACCTCATGTGGCCACTGATGCAGGGCCATGACCCCGGCACTTATCTGTTCGGCAGTGACTGGAATATGCTGGATCAGTTCCTGGTGAGCTACGGCATGTTGCGCACGCCCAGCCCGGTAAGGGCAAACGTCGATAGTGTTGCCATGTTCAAGCCGGCAGTATTAAAAGCATCCAGTGGCAAACCTCGCAAATTCAGCCGTCCTTCAGTAAAAGGAGGGGCTGATCTTGAGGGATACTCTGACCATTTCCCGATTACTGTCGAACTGATTGTCTGATGTACCCGCAGGGCGGAGAGGCGGTTTGGTTAACCGCGACCGCTTCGCTACCGCTGTTTGTTGCCGTGTCGCTACGCTTTGAGCGATGTCTTGCTCTGTGCCCGGTGGCGTTACGGCGAAACCTTTTTCCATGCAAAGCGCGCAATAATTCCCACTTGTACTATGATGGTGGTGACAGGTTGGGCGTTCCCACATTGCATTGAGAAGAACGGGATTCGTTTATGCGCAACATAATCGTTGCTCTCATGGTGATTGTCGGTTTCTCCGGTTTGACAATTGCGCAGGAAGCGCGCGTTGTGGCAGAGGATGACCATGTCGCTTTTTTCAAGAGCGTCTCTGGCGACGTCAAAGTCGTCCGGGGAAACAGCGCTCTTGTTCCCGTTGCGGGAACCCAGCTTTTTCGATTGGATGTGGTTTCCACGGGGCCGAATTCATCCTCAGGCATCGTATTCAAGGAAGGTACGTTGCTCACTCTGGGTTCTTCGACTGAAGTCGAAATTAGTCGTTTCCTGTTTCAGCCTGAAGCAGAGAAGTATGATTTTTCCCTTTACATGAGCAAGGGGGAGGCCATCTATTCGTCCGGCAAGCTGGGCAAGCTTGCGCCCGGATCCATCAATCTGAATACGCCCAGAGCGGCAGTAGGCGTGCGCGGCACGCGCTTTATCGTCAAGGTTGACTAAAAGGGGGCATGGTGACCGAAGCCATTCTTGCTTTTGCTTTCATTGTCGGGCTAAGTTTGTTCGGCGGCGATTCAGGAACCACCGTGATACTGTTGCCCGATGAAAGTGGTCAAGTTGGCGCTGTGACCGTCAGTACGGCAGACGATTCGAGAGTGCTGAATCAAACCTACAACGCGGTCACCGCCAAGGAAGATGCGACTCGCCTGGGCGAAACCCAGACATTGACCGAGGCACAGGTGAATGAGGAATATGAGCAGGTGCTTAAGGCTCAACCACCGAAGCCATCCAGCGTTATCCTTTACTTTGTTGTCGGGTCGTCCGAGCTGACTGCAGAATCCCGTGCAATCGTCCCCCAGATCGTCGACAGGATAAACGCGCAGGTGGCAACAGAAGTCCGCATCATCGGGCATACGGATACGACGGGATCGGATGAGATCAATGATAGATTGGCTCTGGAAAGAGCACGCGTGGTGGAAAAGCTTCTGAAGAGCAGCATTCCCTCTTTCGACCGGGTAAGCGTGAACTCTTACGGCTCCAAGGATCCGCTTGTTCCAACAGCTCCGAACGTTGACGAACCGAGAAACAGGCGGGTCGAAATTTTGATCCTGTAGCCGGTCAGCGCGCAGTGCAACCGACGGGATTCTCAAACAGGCTGTCAGAGAAGTGGCGATTCTGGATACTGCTGCTGGGCCTTGCGGTTGGTGCTGTCCTCGGTTTCTTGGGCCGCATGGATTCCGGGCTTCCCGTGCAGTGGAATTACCAGTTTCTCGATGCCTACCTGAAATACTCCGCAAGCGGGAAAGCGGCACACAACGCCGTCGTCGTTGACATCGATGACATAAGCCTCTCCGCCGCGGGTCAGTGGCCGTGGCCCCGATACCGAATAGCCGCCCTGATACAGGCAGTTGCCGATGCGGAACCCGCGGCCATCGGGCTGGATATTCTGTTTTCCGAGCCTGACCGGACCTCGTTGAAGAACATCCAAAGTTCGTTCAAACGGGATTTCGGTCTAAACCTTAGCTTTCTGGGCGCTCCTCCGGGTTTGTCCGACAACGACGGATATCTTGGTCAGGTGTTGTCCGGCTCCGGCACCGATGTCGTCGGAGCCTTCTATTTCTATTTCGATCACTCCGGCAAGGAGGGGACACTTGCGCCGCCGGCATTCCATATCAGCGGAAGAACCGACCTGCTTACGTTGAACGATGCTCCGGGTGTCCTCGGCAATATTGAGGAGATTGCCGCCGGGTTGAAATTCAGCGGCTTCATCAACAGCCAGCCGGACAGCGACGGCATGCTGCGCAGGATGCCCCTCTTGATACAGTACC
>NZ_FLQY01000225.1 GCF_900089945.1 Candidatus Propionivibrio aalborgensis
GGCGGCTGGCTGCTGGCCAAGATTGTCTTGATCGCGGTGACCAAAGGTCTGCGAGCCATCAACTTCAACATCCTGACCGAGCGTTCAGGCATGGACGGCTTCCTCAAACAAGGGGGGGTACAGTCCGACACGACCGACATCGTTGGCATCCTTTGCTACTGGCTGGTCATCCTCGCGGCTCTGCTGATCGCGTTCAACGGCCTGGGGCTGACCTACATCACCGACCTGCTCAGCAGGATTGTGTGGTTCGTGCCCAACGTGTTTGTCGCCATCCTGGTGCTGGCATTCGGGTCGTATTTCGCACGATTCATCGGCGATGCCGTTGCCACGTACTGCCGCAATGTCCAGATGCAGGACGCAGCGTTTCTGGGCAAGGTGGCTCAGTACGCGATCATGGTTTTCGTGACCCTGATCGCGCTCGACCAGATACAGGTCGGTGGCGATATCGTTCGCCAGAGTTTTCTGGTCATCCTGGCCGGCATTGTATTTTCGCTGGCCCTCGCTTTTGGTCTGGGCGGAAAGAACTGGGCGGCGGAGCGGATTGAACAGTGGTGGCCGAGCGACAAGAAGGTGGCGGACGAGGCAGACCAGAGCGCAGAGCGTTGACACCTTGATTTGAAAACTCAGGATCGTGCGGCTGGAATTCCTGACTGCCAACACAGCGACGCAAACTGGAGAACCCCAATGCCTTTGCTGAAGATACAAACCAATGTGATTCTCGACGCCGAAGCCGGAAAGACACTCGTAGCCGACGCGTCGCGTGCCGTTGCAGCGATGCTCGGAAAGCCTGAGCGTTATGTCCTGGTGTCGCTGGAGTCCGCCGCGACCATGGCTTTCGGGGGCGACTCCTCGCCGCTCGCCTATCTGGAGATGAAAAGCATCGGCTTGCCGCAGGGGCGAACCGCCGAATTCTCCAAGGCATTGTGCAAGCTCATGAGCACCGCGCTAGGCGTTTCCGCTGACCGGGTCTATATCGAGTTCGCCGACGCCCAAGGCTCGATGTGGGGATGGAACGGCGGGACGTTCTGATCACATCGGGTGCGTCTGCCGGGGGGATTGGTTCCGCCAGCTTAGCTAGACGGCGTTGGGTGTTTGCACAGCAGACCATGCTGGTCATTCACCTTCAGTCGGTTTTTATGCGCCGCCAGCAATTCCAGGCTTGTCTTCACGTAGTCGCGTGAAGAAAGTTCGCTGGCGGCATAGCGCCTCAAGAGCGTAAGCCAGCGTGCATGGATTTCGCAGCGTTCCTTGTCGCTCCCACCTGACAGGGGGCAATCAGGACACCGCGTCTCTGTCAGGACATCGATTGTCGCAAGTTTTTCCCACTTCTGGCGATATCTTCTGGCGTTGGTTTCAATCCATGCCATTGCCCGCTGCTCCTGCTCCTGAGGGGGGAATCGCGCGACGTACTCCTCGATTGCCGCGACCTGCTGGTGAAAGAACTCCGCATCCGATATCTCAGGACGCGGCAAGTCCCCCATGAAACGGGTAATGAGGGCAAGGGTGGGGTCATCCACGGTGTACATACGCTTCCCGTCGAGCAGAGAGAGAACTCAATCAGATGACGGAAATATAGCAAAGATTGCTGCGGTGCACAAGGTTATTTTTCGCTTCACAGGCGGGTGGTGGTGTACGGGACTGTGCGTGGCCGTCGTGAATCTACCAGGGTACCTCCTGGCCGTCGAACGCGATGAACCGGCCGGTGTCGTCGAGCGATATTCGCTCGATTACCGTCCGCATTCCGGCGACGCTTTGCTGCACGTCAATCAGCGCATTGGCACCGCCCATATCGGTCTTGACCCATCCGGGGTGAAGCGTGCCGACAGCGATGCCGCGAGACTTCAGTTCGATGGCAAGATTCTTCATCACCATGTTTACGGCGGCCTTGCTGGTTCGGTAGAGGGCACTGCTGCCGCTGTCATTGTCTGTGATACTGCCCATTTTGCTTGAGAGCGTCACGATCTTGCGCAGCCGACTGGCGGCGACATGATCGACAAGACACTCGACCATTCTCATCGGAGCCATGGTGTTGATCAAGAACGCCTTGTGCCATTCGGCATAGTCGATCGAGCCAAAGGAACTCCGTGGATAGACTCCTGCGTTGTTGATGAGTACGTCTATGGCCTGGCCGTTCAATTCTGATGCCAGACGCTCGATCTGGCTGAACTCAGAGACATCGAGGGCGTGCACCGCAATCTTTCCTGCACTATCCGTCGCCAGCCGATTAAGCTCTGTCGCCTTTAGCGGATCGCGGCAACAGGCGATGACGTGGCAACCGGCGCTAGCGTACTGTCTGACAAACTCCAGGCCAAGGCCACGATTGGCGCCGGTGACGAGTACCTGATATGTTGGACCATTCATTGGGATTGCCTTTCAATTACGTTATTCGTGCTCATTACGACCTATCGCAAAGGAATTGCCATGCAAATGACAGACATCCCATTCGGCACTACCGACTGGTCGAAAATTCCCCAAACGGAGCACCGTGGAGACGCCGGTCTGGCTTTGTGGCGCACACAGCATTTTAGTGATATCCGGGTCCGTCTGGTGGAGTACACGCCAGGCTATCTCGCCGACCACTGGTGCGTTAAGGGGCATATCTTGTTCTGCATCGAAGGCGAGCTGCACACGGAACTCGACGATGGGCGCGAGTTCACGCTCAAGCCGGGGATGAGCTACCAGGTCGCCGACAACGCAGAGCCGCACCGCTCAAGCACGGCACATGGTGCCAAACTGTTCATCGTCGATTGAGTCTGCCGGCCAGGCATTTATTCCGTCGGGTTGACGATCCACGCGGCGATGAGATCGACGGCCTCATTTTGCATACCGGCGTAGCCGTGGTAGTGCAAGGGCTCGCAGGGGTCGCCCGTTGCGCCTGAACCGCCGCTGACCAGGGTTAGCTTCCTGACCGGTGCGTTCTTCAGGCCGTCGACGATGTTTCTTGCCTCATATGGCCGGCAAGCCCAGCAGGCGTCATGCTCGTGGTGCAAAACCAAAGTCGGAACGCGGATCTTATCGAGATCCTGCTTGGGCACCGCACCGGCAATCTTGTAGGCGACGACTGACGACGTCAATACCACGCCCGAAACAAGACGCTCGCTGTCATGAATCGCCGCCGCCGCGGCAGATATCGTTCCCATGCTGGTGCCGACGACCCAGATCGGCCGCGCGCTCCGGTTCTTGATGGCCTTGAAAATCGCCACGTTGTCGGCAGCATGCTCCTCGCCAATGCGCACCGCGCCGTTGGAAAGGTCGATGCCGTCCGTCGGGCGACCGACCATGACGACATTGAACGGGTGGCTGGCCCAATGCTTGCCGGTGCGAATCAAGAAGTTGCCTCCTGCCGGCCAGCCGTCTTCGCCGATCTTTCCGTATCCCCCACCGCCGCCCGAAAAGAGCACGACCGTCGCCAGCGCGTCGTCGCGCCAGAACGTGTAGATCGGCACGGTAACGCCCTCGCGCGTGGCCACTCGCAGAACCTCACCGACGCCCGCTGCGTGCGCGTAGAGGGCGCCGCCAGCGAGCATCGTCGCCGCAAGCACGACTGCACGCCACATTCTCAAGAGTTCTCGCGAAAACGCCATGGCAGCCTTTCAGTCGTCGTCCAGCAGCTCCTGCACCTTTTCAGTCGGGCGTCCGATCACTGCCTTGTCGCCGTGCACGACTATCGGCCGTTCGATGAGAATCGGATGGGAAACAAGCGCGTCCAGCCACTCCTCGTCGCTCAGGGTTTTTCCTGCGTAATCCATCCTGAAGACTTCCTCGCCACGACGGACGAGTTCAGCCGGGCGCATGCCGAGCTTGTTCAGCAGGCTGCGCAGTTCCTCCTTGCCGGGCGGGTGTGCGAGGTAATCAATGATTCTTGCATTAAGTCCCCGCGCAGCGATCAGCTCGCAGGCAGAGCGGCTTTTCGAGCAGCGGGCGTTGTGATAGATGACGATAGGGTTTTCGGTCATGGGAGTTCCTGAAAAATGGCCCTTCTGAAAGATTAGCGCCAGACACTGAGTGGCGGATCGGTTACCACCGCGCGCAGAATATCGCCGCGCGAGACGAAGCCGATCAGTTCGCCATTGTCATTGACGATGGGTACGCCATCCACGTCGCGCTCAAGCATCACTCGCGCAATGCGCCGGATATCGGTCAGTACCGTGGCGGCCACGACCGGCGTAGCCATCACGTCGCTGACACTCCTGGCCAGCACGTCACGCACGCGTCCATCGGCAACGTTGAGTTTGGTCAGCAGATTTCGTTCGCTGACGATGCCAACCAGGCGATAACTGTCATCGATAACCGGCGCCTGATGAATCTGGTGGTCGACCAGGGTGCGCCAGGCGTGAGTCACGTTGTCTCTGGAATTCACGATGATGAGTTTTCGCTGCATGATTTGCTGGGCGTGGTAAAGCGGGCCGCGCTCAAGGTTCTGCGGCATCATCGCCTGATATGCCTCCACGGCAGACCTGCTCAAGCCGCCTGTAGCGGCGACGCTAGCTTCCGGAGCAATGCCGGCCTCAACCTGATCGCCGATGCGACGTACCGGCGTGACCGGGTCGCGAGCCATGACCGGTGGCATTCGGCCGAGTTCTTCAAGTGTGCCTTGAAAGATGGGGCCACTTAGCCCGTAGATCGTAAACATGCCCGTGCTTTCTCGTGCGTTGACTCAGAACCCGGCAGGGAGGCCGTCCGTCCGGAGTGTGATCGGGTGCGCGGGCCTCGCGGGACTATTCGGGAACATGGCAGACGGCCTCGATGTTGTGACCATCCGGGTCAAGCACGAAGGCGCCGTAGTAGTTTGGATGGTAGTGGGGACGCAAGCCCGGAGGGCCGTTATCGCGGCCTCCCGCGGCAAGTGCAGCCGCATGGAACGCATCGACCAGCTCGCAGCTTGAGACGCGAAATGCGACATGGACTGGTGGGGCATTGGGGGTGCCA
>NZ_FLQY01000226.1 GCF_900089945.1 Candidatus Propionivibrio aalborgensis
CGTTCGCAGACCATGATGGTATCCGCGCCGCCGTTGGCTTCCTTCGCCTTGGCAACGACATTGGTCATATCTCCCGGCGCCAGAAACTGCCCCTTCTTGATATTCACCGGTTTGCCGCAGGCGGCTACCGCGTGAATGAAGTCGGTTTGTCTACAAAGAAAGGCGGGGGTTTGCAGCACATCGACGGCATCGGACACCTCGCCAATATCCTCCACGGTATGAACATCGGTCAACACCGGCACACCGATCTGGCGGCGGACTTCCGCGAGAATATTCAGGCCGTCCTCCAACCCGGGACCGCGTGCCGACTTGCCGGAACTGCGATTGGCCTTGTCGTAGGATGCCTTGAAGATATAGGGCACACCGAGACGATCACAGATGTCCTTCATCTGCCCGGCAACGTCGATGCAGAGTTCCAGCGATTCGGCCATACACGGACCGGCAATCAGAAAAAGCGGTTGATCCAGCCCGACATCGAAGTTGCATAGTTTCATGCCTTGGCCTTGCGGTCGATAGCAGCACGGACAAACGAGGTGAAGAGCGGATGCCCATTGCGCGGCGACGAGGTGAATTCCGGATGAAACTGGCATCCGACAAACCACGGATGGGCATCAGGCCCTTCCCTTGGCAATTCGACCATCTCGCATAGATCGTTGGCCGGAGCACGACCGGCCACGATCAGCCCTTTGGCTTCAAGCGCACTCAGCAAATTGTTGTTAACCTCGTAACGGTGGCGATGCCGCTCGACAATCTCCGCTTTTCCGTAAATCTCTCGCGCCAGAGTGCCTTCAACGAGATTGCAGACCTGCCCGCCCAAGCGCATGGTGCCGCCGAGATCAGAGTTCTCGTCGCGCTTTTCAAGTTTGCCCGATACATCCTGCCATTCAGTAATCAGGGCAATCACCGGGAAGGGCGAAACTCGCTCAAATTCGGTGCTGTGCGCACCGGTCATACCGGCTACGTTGCGAGCATATTCGATAACGGCCAACTGCATACCGAGGCAGATACCAAGATACGGCACCTTGCTTTCGCGGGCATGGCGAATCGCCATGATCTTGCCTTCTGTGCCCCGTCGGCCAAACCCGCCCGGAACCAGGATCGCATCCATGCCTTCCAGCAAATCGCAGCCCTTG
>NZ_FLQY01000227.1 GCF_900089945.1 Candidatus Propionivibrio aalborgensis
CCGAACGTAATTCAGGCGGTGGAAGTATTCCTGTCCTCGGAGGATATCGCCAAGGGCAGCCAATGGTTTCACGAACTGGGTAAGGTACTTGACGAGTCCTCGTTTGGAATCCTGTGCCTAACACGACAGAACCTCGGCGCCCCCTGGGTACTCTACGAAGCGGGCGCACTCGGCAAGCATTTCGGCCAGGCCCGCGTCGTTCCTCTGCTTATTGATTTGAAGATGCCGGATCTGGAAGGACCATTGGCGCAATTCAACGCGGCCGAACTTGAAAAAGACGAGATCGCCAAGCTTGTTTCGGCGATCAACGCGCATCTCCAGCCGGCACCCCTGTCCGCCGAGAAACTGAAGAAAGCCTTCAAAACCTGGTGGCCGACGCTCGAGAAATCGCTGAATCAGGCCCGGACCGACGCCCTGCCGGCCGGAAAGAAATTCACCTATGACGTATTCCTTTCAACGCCGATGGCCGCCTTCAAAACCGATGCGGAGTATCGCAGCGGGCGTGCCGAATTCAAGAAGGTATTCGACGCGCTGAAGCAGCAATGTGCGTTATCCGTGTATTGGGCTTCCGAGAAAATCGAGAGTATCGATGATTTCGACACGCTGGATGTTTCTGCCATGGATGACCTGGTGGCCCTGAAGCAAAGCCATCGCTTCGTTCTGCTCTATCCGCAGAAACTGCCTACCAGCGCCTTGTTCGAGGCAGGCTATGCCCTGGCTCTGGATTGCGATAGCCACTATTTCGTTCGCGACCGGGACGACCTTCCGTTCCTGATGCGCGAGCTGGCGGGAGTGACCCAGAAGGTGCGCATTCATACCGATACCGACTGGAAGGATTACGACGATCTTTCCGAAAAGATGGTCCGTTATAAGGATAAATGGTTCGGGAAATAGCGCCGGAATTCTGCGTGACCGGATCCTTCTTGCAGCCTGAAGCGGTGTTTCACCTCAGAAAATGATTCCATCAGGCGCAGTCTTCTTCATCCTGATCTCCGCCGTTCTGCTTGCGGCGGCGCTGGCCTGGGTGGTCGCTGCCTTGTATCAGCGCGGCATGCTGGCGCTGATGCGCGGTGGCGTTCCTCCAGCGGGGGCGATGATCAGTGAAAACCAGAGCGCATTGAACCCCGCCGCACAGCTGGAGCCCGTGACAGCCGCCGAGACGAACAAAGCCGACTTGGGCACGAACCGCCATGCCTCTATTCGACTGATGCTCGTTCTGAGCGGCATTTCCTTGCTCATCGCACTGACTCAATCCTATCTGGCCCTGTTTTTCATCTATCAAGAAGGCGAGTTGAGCCTGAACCGCGTGCTGCTGCTGGGAGCGATCTACGCCTGGCCGATGGTGCTGGCCTGGGGACTGGCTCGGCGATGGTCGTGGCTGCGCGTCCTTGGCGGCGTCATCCTGTACATGCTGGTGATGCTGGTGCTGGTCATGGCGCGTTCTACCGAAGCCCAAAACCTGGCTTCGGCGAGCGGCTGGCTGGGCAGCCAGGTCGCCATCCCGATGACGATCATCTTTCTGATCGGCGCCAGCGGCCGAATTCGCGCTGTGGCGCCGTATCTGCTCGCGCCGAGCGTGCTGCTCACCGGCTCGTCGGTGCTGACTTTGCAGGTCATGGCGCAGAGCGCACATAATCCTGCCCCTTGGGTCATCGGCCTGGTAGGGACTCTCGGTGCATACCCGACCCTGCTGCTGTTCGCCCTCGGACCCTGGCTGATCCTGGCCTGGCCTGTCTTCTCCTTCGGCAAATGGCTGGCAAACGCTTATCGGTCGAAGCGCTTTTCCGATCTGATCTACCTGATTGCCACCTACTGGTTCGTGATTCTCTTTGCCAGCGCACTGCCGGCCATGGAAAGCGTGGGTTGGCTGGCTTTCGTCCAGGTTCCGGCTTTGCTCTGGCTACCCCTGGTCTTGTTCTGCCTGCGTGGACACTTGAAGCCGCGACTCAGCCCGCCCACCCTGTTGGTATTGCGTGTTTTTCAGCGCGACGCCCAGGTCGAACGGCTCTTCGATCAGGTTATCGAGCGCTGGCGGCTATCCGGCAACACGGTGCTGATTGCCGGCACCGACCTGCTCAGCCGAACCCTGGATCCGGACGATCTCTTTGTCTATCTCAACGGTACTCTGGCCGAGCGCTTCATCGCCAACCCGGCACAAATAGGGGAACGCATCGCCGGGTTCGACTGGCAGCCCGATCCGGACGGGCGCTACCGGATCAATGAATGCTATTGCTTCGACAGTACCTGGCAATCGGCTCTACATGCGCTGGTTGCGCGCGCGGATGTCGTCCTCATGGACTTGCGCGGATTCCGCATGGAAAACCGCGGCTGCAGATACGAGCTGGGCGTTCTGGCCGGGGACAGTCGTCTGCGTCGAATCGTTGTACTGTACGATCGTGACACAGCCCGTACTGAAGCCGAGTCGGACATCGATGCGGCCGCTGCCGGACGTTTCGAGTGGCTGTCTGCGGATCAAATGGACAGCGCGATGACTGACCGTGTGTTGTCAGCCTTGTTTTCCGATAAGGTCTGAACTTTGCCAGGAATATTCATCAACTATCGCCGTGACGACCAGGCTGGTTTTGCTGGCCGACTTGCCGACGTCCTGGAGAACGCTTTCGGCGTGGAAAATGTATTTCGAGACGTCGAGGATATTCACCCCGGCGAGGATTTCGTCGTCGCCATCCAGAAGCAGTTGAGCAGTGTTAGCGTAATGCTGGTCATGATTGGTCCGGCCTGGCTGACCGTAAACAACAACGGCGTTCGCCGGCTCAACGAAACCGATGATTTCGTCCGCAGAGAAATTCAGGCCGCATTGGAATCGGGGAAACCCGTACTACCAGTACTCGTCGGCGGAGCCCTGATGCCGGAAAAGGCGGATTTGCCGAATGAAATTTCTGCGCTTGCCCTTCGTCAGGCATTTGTCCTTTCCGATGCCAGCTGGGATTCCGATGTCGCCCGTCTGGTCGAGTTCATACGGCCACTTCTGCCGGCTCAGAGACGCTCCCAGCTGCGGCGTGTCGTGGCGTGGGGCTTGGCGACTGTGATCGTTCTCAGCATGCTGCTCATACCAAATTTGAAGGAAACACCGCGTAATCCGTCGCCACTGCCGACGAGTCCTTCTCCGGAGCAAACCGACAGCCGACTGACCGGACACTGGACAGCCAGGGTCAGGTACGGCTGGGGCGCCGAACACGACGAAATCTTCGAGCTACGTCTGGAGAATGGCGAAATGCACGGCACTGCCAGCTTTCTGAGCCTGGCGCGGATCATTGAGCAAGGGCAACTGCGCGGCAACCAACTGAGCTTTGTCACCCATAGCCAGGAAGTGATGAACGCTTCAGCCCCGCGCGAGCAAACCCATCGCTATCGGGGCCAGCTCAAGTCGGGAGAATTGCATCTGGTGCTGGAAACCACGGGCGGCCTGTCCACCCACTCCCCAGTTGAATTCACTGCCCGGCGCACTCTCGAATAGCACTATCGACGCTGACGGACGGTCTCGAACAGGCATACTGCCGCGGCTGCGGCCACGTTGAGCGATTCGGTCGCTCCCGGCATCGGGATGCGAACCTGCAGTTGTGCAGTTGCCGCCACTTCCGGCCGAACACCCTGCCCTTCACTGCCAAAAACCCAGGCCAACGGCTCTTTCAGTGCCAGCGAATACAGGTCGACAGCTCCATTCAGCGCCGTCAACACCACCTGGCCACGATAGCCGGCCAGAAATCCGACCAGATCACAGCTTTCGTGGATATCAAGCTGGAAATGGGCCCCCATCGCAGAGCGCAGGGTCTTGGGAGACCACGCCTGAGCGCATTCGGCAGAAAGAAGTATTTGCCGAAAACCTGCAGCCGCCGCGCTTCGCAGGATCGACCCAAGGTTGCCAGGATCCTGAATGCCATCAAGCAGGACAGTGTCAATTCCCTGATCCGGGCCGTGCGCGGGACATGGTTGCAAAACTATGGCCAGAATGCCGCTTGGCGTCTCCACCATCGCCAGTTCATCAAACAGGGCATCACTCAGAATGCTGACCACATTTCCGGATCGGCCACTCGTCAAATACCGTGAAATTTCGCTGCGCAAGCTGCCGCTTTCGCTGACAACAACTTCCTCGGGCTGCCCGAAATGAAGGATATAGCTTTCGATCAGATGCATGCCGTCAAGCACGGCTCGCCCACGCTTTCGACGTTCGCGACCGCTCTGACTGAGCTTCTTCAGTGCCTTGAAGTTTGGGTTGTCACGCGAAGCAATATGCTTCACAGGAGTATCAACTGGGCCACAGGCGCATAGCTTCGCCGATGCACCGCGCTTACGCCGTGCTCCCGCAGGGTCCTAAGGTGCGCAGGCGTTGGATAGCCCTTGTGCTGATCGAAGCCGTACTGTGGGTAAATTGCATGCAGCTCAAGCATTCCGGCATCGCGAAATGTCTTGGCCAGAATGGACGCCGCGGCAATGGAGGCCACCTTGCCATCACCGCCGATAATCGCCTGCGCCGGACACGCCAGTTGCGGGCAGCGGTTGCCGTCGATCAGCGCGTTGCTTGGCGGTATTCCCAGCGCCTCGACCGCACGTCGCATGGCCAGCAGACTTGCCTGAAGGATATTGATGCGGTCGATTTCTTCGACACTGGCCTCCGCTATTGCCCAGCTCAGCGCCTTGGCGCGAATCTTGACTGCCAAGGCTTCGCGTCGCTTGGCTGTGAGCTTCTTGGAGTCGTCAAGGCCGTCGATCGGGCACGCCGGGTCGAGAATCACCGCAGCGGCCACCACCGGGCCTGCCAACGGACCGCGCCCGGCCTCGTCAACGCCGCAAACCAGGCCTTCAGTCGGCTGCAGCAGACGCATGGTTGCGCACTGCAACCGGCAGGCAGTCCAGAATCGCAGTTGCCGCTTTTTCTGCATTATTCTGCCTGAGTTGCAGATGTATCTCTCGAAACACTTCGCCAATACGCGCGCAAATCCCCTTGTCGGCGTAGAGATTGAGCAGTGCCTGAGCCAGGTTTTCGGGTGTCGCGTCATCCTGAATGAATTCGGGAACGACAAATCCTCCGGCAAGGATATTGGGCAAGCCAATGTATGGCAGATACCCCATACGCCGCATCAGACGATAGGAGAAAGGTGCCATTTTGTAGGCGATAACCATCGGGCGTTTGAGCAGTGCCGCTTCGAGGGTGGCGGTTCCGCTGGCAACAAGCACAATGTCTGAAGCCATCATGGCTTCATGCGCGTGACCGAACAGCAAGCTAATCGGAACTTCGCGCGCATCACAGCGATAGAGCGCGGTTTCGAACAGCAAACGTGTTTCGCGCGTCGCCAAAGGGACAAGAAAAAGCGCGTTCGGCATTTTCCGGTGAATTTCGCACGCCGTCCTTATGAAAATTTCTGCCAGATTGTTCAATTCGGACTGTCGACTACCCGGCAAGAGGGCAAAAACAGGCCGTTGCGACGACAAGCCAAGCAGCTCGCGCGCACTTTTCCGCCCATCCTCAAGCGGCAACATGTCAGCCAGCGGGTGACCAACGTAGCTGACGGGAATCCCCTGTTTCTCATACAGCACAGGCTCAAAGGGAAACAGCGCCAATACGCGCGAAACAGCAGCTCCTATTTTGTGAATTCGTTGTCCACGCCAGGCCCAAATCGACGGACTAACATAGTGCACGCTGGGAATGCCGTGTTGTTTCATGCATTTTTCCAGCGCGAGATTAAAGTCCGGTGCGTCAACACCAATGAATATGTCCGGCGGATCAGCGAGCAAGCGGCGCTTGAGCTTGCTTCGAATCGAGGAGATTTCAAAGTAGTGCTTCAACGCTTCCGCGTAGCCAAGCACAGCGAGTTTTTCCGATGGATACCAGACATCAAAGCCTTGACCAGCCATCTTGGGACCGCCAATGCCATAAAACACTGCGCCCGGTAGTTTCGCCTTGAGCGTCTGAATCAGGTGGCTGGCAAGAAGATCGCCCGAAGCCTCGCCCGCCACAATGGCGATACGAACCACCTCCGAAGTCATCGGATAATGCCGCGCCTGGAAATCGCAAGAAAATCGAGAAGCGGCTGGATTTCAGGGTGTGACCTGACCTCTTCTTCGAGCTTGGCGCGCGCCTCATCGAGCATGAACCCCGACTTGTAGAGGGTTCGATAGGCTCGTTTCAGAGCCTTCAGGGCATCGGGAGAGAAACCGCGGCGCTTCAAGCCCTCGACGTTGATACCAAAGGGGCTTGCCGTATTGCCGGCAGCCATCACGAACGGAGGAATGTCCTGCAGTACCACCGTACCCACGGCCGTCATGGTATGCGCACCGACACGGCAGAACTGGTGCACCCCGGTATAGCCGCCAAGTATGGCCCAGTCGTCAATGTGCACGTGCCCGGCGAGCTGAGCGTTGTTGGCGAAGGTTGTACGGTTTCCGACCTGACAATCATGCGCGATATGTACGTAGGCCATGATCCAGTTGTCGTCACCCAGCCGCGTAACTCCCGCATCCAGTGCCGTACCGAGATTGAACGTGCAAAACTCGCGTATGGTGTTGCGGTCGCCGATTTCCAGGCACGT
>NZ_FLQY01000228.1 GCF_900089945.1 Candidatus Propionivibrio aalborgensis
ACCAGTGTCGGACGTTCAGTCCACGCGACACTTTCCTCATGCCACGCGGGCATCTCTGCATCGGCCGCCAGACGGAACCAGTAGAAGCTATGCGAAGGCAGCGTCAGGACATAGTGCCCGTCCTGAATCGGCGGGAACGAGGTACGGCCCAGCATCTCGACAGGAACTCGCCCTTTGTATGCCGACAGATCAAGCTCCACCGGTTGTGCCGCACGCGACAGATTGAACACCGCCAGCAGGGTATCGTCTTCGTATTCGCTGATGTAGGCGAGTATCTTGCCGTTGCCGGGCTTGAGAAAGCTGCGTTTGCCGCGGCCGAAGGCATGGCTGGTCTTGCGCACCGCCAGCATGCGTTTTGTCCAGTTCAGCAGCGAGCTGGCCTCACGCGCCTGGGCTTCGACATTGAGCGCCTCGTAGCCATATACGGCGCCGATTATCGGTTGAAGATAGAGAGTTTGCGGGTGGGCGTGGGAGAAACCGGCATTGCGGTCCGGACTCCATTGCATGGGCGTGCGCACACCGTTGCGGTCGCCGACGAAGACGTTGTCACCCATGCCGATTTCATCACCGTAGTAGATGATCGGCGAACCCGGCATCGACAGCAGCATGCCGTTCATCAGCTTGATGGCGTCGATATCGTTCTCCATCAGCGGTGCAAGACGTCTGCGAATGCCCAGATTGATGCGCGCGCGCCGGTCGGCGGCGTACATCTGGTACATGTAATCGCGTTCCTTGCTGGTGACCATCTCCAGCGTCAGCTCGTCATGGTTGCGCAGGAAGATCGCCCATTGGCACCCCTCGGGGATATCCGGCGTCTGCTGCATGATCTCGACGATCGGCCGACGGTCTTCCTGCGCGATCGCCATGTACATGCGCGGCATCAGCGGAAAGTGATAGGCCATGTGGCACTCGTCGCCGTCGCCGAAATACTCGCGGACATCCTCGGGCCACATGTTGGCCTCGGCCAGCAGGAAGCGGTTCTTGTATTCGGCATCGATTGCCGCGCGCAGCTTCTTGATCACGGCATGGGTTTCCGGCAGGTTTTCATTGCTGGTGCCGTCGCGTTCGATCAGGTAGGGAATGGCGTCCAGCCTGAAGCCGTCCACGCCCATATCGAGCCAGAAACGCATGGTCTTGAATACGGCATCCATGACCGCCGGGTTGTCAAAATTCAGATCGGGCTGGTGGCTGAAGAAGCGGTGCCAGAAATACGCTTTGGCGACCGGATCCCAGGTCCAGTTCGACGTCTCGGTGTCTGTGAAAATGATGCGGGTACCCTTGTAGAGCTCGTCGGTATCGCTCCAGACATAGAAGTCGCGCTCGGGCGAGCCTGCCGGCGCCTTGCGTGCTGCCTGGAACCAGGGATGCTGGTCCGATGTGTGGTTGATGACCAGTTCCGTGATCACGCGTATTCCGCGCTTGTGGGCCTCGGCCATCATTTCACGGAAATCGTCGAGCGTGCCGTACTGCGGATGGACGTCCTCGTACTCCGAAATATCGTAGCCGTCGTCGCGCAATGGGGACGGATAGAACGGCATCAGCCAGATCGTGTTGACGCCCAGCTCTTTGACATAGTCGAGTTTGGCCGTGACGCCCTTGAAATCCCCCACACCGTCATCGTTGGTGTCGTAAAAAGCCTTGACGTTAAGCTGGTAGATGACGGCGTCGCGGTACCACAGCGGGTCGTCGCTGAGAGCGATGGCGGTGCCTTCGGGGGCTGAAGCTTGGGCAAGTGTAGTCATTGAAGGAGGCAATCAAAAAATATATCTGGAATCGCGTTCAGCGCGAATGCGCCCGCGCATGCCAGTCAACTCTGCGCAGCTATGCCGGCGAGCTGTAGGGGTCCTGGCGACTCGGTATCAGAAAATCCAGCGCAACGTGTGTCAGTTTCTCTGACACGGGCTGACCTTGTCAATTATCGAATAGTTCCCTCAAGTCAAAACGCTGCTGTTAACATCTTGGCTGGTGCACCACGGAAACGGATTGAATCATGCGACTTGATGACCAGAATGAAAGCGACAATGTCGAAGACCGAAGGGGCACTGGCGGCAACTTCGGCGGCGGCGTCAGGCGCGGTGGCGTGGGCATCGGCGCCATCGTCCTGGCGCTGACTGCCAGCTATTTTTTCGGCATCGATCCGTCGGTCATCCTCGGCCTCGGTTCCAATATCGACAGCCAGCCTTCTCAGCATACGGCTGCGCGCAAGCCGCCCGCCGCCGACGAAATGGCGCGCTTTGTCTCCAAGGTTTTGGCCAGTACCGAGAGCACCTGGGACGAGGTCTTCCGCGAAGGGGGCTCGCGTTACCAGGAGCCCAAGCTGGTGCTTTTCAGCGGCGCGACGCCAACGGCCTGCGGTACCGGCCAGTCTGCGATGGGTCCGTTCTACTGTCCGTCCGATCAAAAGGTATACATCGATCTTTCTTTCTACCGCGACCTGAAGCAGCGCTTCCACGCACCGGGCGAGTTTGCCCAGGCCTATGTGATCGCCCATGAAGTCGGACACCATGTGCAAAACCTGCTCGGTATTTCCGACAAGGTGCATCGCGCACAGCAGGGCGCCAGCAAGGCCAGGGCCAACGCGCTGTCGGTACGGCTTGAGTTGCAGGCCGACTGCTTTGCCGGCGTCTGGGGGCACCGTGCCGATGCGGCAAAGAACATCATCGAGCCCGGTGAAATCGAGCAGGCGCTGAATGCCGCTTCGGCCATCGGCGATGATCGCTTGCAACAGCAGACGCAAGGCCGGATCGTTCCGGAATCCTTTACCCATGGCAGCTCAGAACAGCGCATGCGCTGGTTCAAGCGCGGCATCGAGTCAGGCGATTTGCGCCAATGCGACACTTTCAAAGCGGCGTCGCTGTAGGCCATGAAGGCACATAGATGACGCCATCCCTGATGCGGCTCGTCCTGGCTCTGGCGATACTGACGCCATCGTCAGTTGCGGGCGCCCTGCCCAAAGCGGAAAACGTTCCCGGCGGTATCGCGCTGGTCGATCTGGGCGTGGCAAAAAATCGCGGCAACCCGCCCCGCGCCTGGTTTGGCGAACAACCGGTGCTGGTTGCCGCCGAAAAGGGCCGCTGGGTAGCGGTGCTCGGTTTGGCGCTGGATCTGCCGGCGGGCACCCATCGACTGCGCGCCATTGTCGCGGGCGAAGAGAAGACTCTGCCATTCGAAGTCGGTGAAAAGAACTACCCGGAGCAACGCATCACACTCAAGGATTCGAGCAAGGTCAATCTCTCTGCGGCCGACGAGGCGCGCGCCGTCAGCGAAATCGCGGAGATCCGGGGTTTCAAGCGGCACTGGCGCGAGGCTGACGATACCGACAGCGAATTCGTGCTGCCTGCCGACGGGCGACTGGCCAGTCGCTTCGGACTGCGCCGCTTCTTCAATGGCGAACCGCGTTCGCCGCATTCCGGCCTTGACCTGGCAGTGCCGCGCGGCACTCCGATCCGAGCCAGCGCGCATGGCCAGGTGTTGGCGGTCGACGATTATTTTTTCAACGGGAAAACGGTGTTTGTCGATCACGGTAACGGGCTGATCAGCATGTACTGTCACCTCGACCGCATCGACGTAGAGGCCGGCGACGCGGTCGGTCAGGGTCAGCGCATCGGACTCTCCGGAAAGACCGGGCGGGCCAGCGGCCCGCACCTGCACTGGAGCGTGATCCTCAACGGCGCGATGGTCGATCCGGCGCTGTTCGTCGCGGCGCCAAAAAAAGCCAGGCCCTAGCAGCCTGTCGGGCTTAACCGGCATTATGCTATAATCATAGCTGATTGAATCAGACGG
>NZ_FLQY01000229.1 GCF_900089945.1 Candidatus Propionivibrio aalborgensis
AAACCGAAGTTTCGCCCTGAGGAGAGGCAAAGCCGAACCGAAGAAGTACTCTTGGGGTACGCGCCCGCCGGAAACCTTTGGGCAGCACATGCTGCAAGACCAACCACAGGAAATCCGGGCCCGACAAGCTTCGGCATTCGATCCGCTTCGTCTTGGCGAAATGATGTTCGTTGTCTGGACGCCGGGCGACGACGAATGGCCCCATATTATTTCGGCGCGAAAGGCGGAAAAACATGAGCGCGAAGCGTGGTCACGTTTCTGTAAATGATGCGCCGGCTACCAAACCGGACGATTGGAATAGTGCTTTTGTTACCCATTCGGCAGACGAACTGCGCAAAGTGGTTGCCGCGCGTCGTACTCGCGGGCCAAACAAGCACCCAACCAAGGAACAAGTTGCAGTTACAGCCCCGCGGTGCTTGCTTAGTTCCGGGCTATGGGCGCGGGTTGGCAAACCCGCATGGACGAAGCGTTGCGTGAGTACGTGTCCCAACACAGGGCAGCGTAGTTCTCTCACCTGGGGTCGAACCCATCATTCCACCGGACGCAAGATATCTGAATACTCCGGAAAAGCGATTGCTCTTCTTCGACGACCGGCTCGACACCCCGCTGGGGGAATTCAACACACGCTTCACCGACGCCGAGGGCGCCCTGCTCGGGCAATATATATCGCAATATATTGCGATTAAGTACTATTATTATAATTAACTCGCTATTTCTTGCGACTTGACTAAAGCAAGCCATTGGGGTATATATCGCAATAACTGACGATATATAGCAATTCAATCGGCGTGTTCGCAATTTATTACGACTATGAGAATCACTGGTTTACTCACCGATGATGCCGTGCTGGCCGAACTGGGCGCACGGATAGCCGGTCGTCGGATTGAATTGCAGTTGACCCAGGCGGCTGTGGCTGAACAGGCAGGTATCGCCAAGCGCACCCTTGAGCGTATGGAGGCCGGGCAGACGTCACAGTTGGCCACCCTGATTCGTGTGCTGCGGGTGCTGGGCGCCGCGTCCGGGCTGGATAGCCTGATTCCGGAGTCCGGGCCCAGACCGATGGATTTGTTGAAGCGCAAGGGTAAGGTCCGGCAACGGGCTTCGGGCCAACGTGCCGCAAAGGCGACCGGCAAATCGTGGAGCTGGGATGAGAAGCCCTGAGCACGCTTGCGAGAAACCATGAGCACGCTTGCCGAAGTCAGGCTGTGGGGCAAAACCATCGGCGCCGTCTCACTACCGGATGGTGACGAAGTCGCCAGCTTTGAATACGATGCGGAATTCGCGCAAAGCGGCATTCAGGTCGCGCCGATCGTGATGCCGCCTTCCCGGCGCGTGTACCGCTTCCCCGAGCTTTCCCGTCCGACTTTTCTCGGGCTGCCCGGCCTGCTGGCCGACTCGCTGCCCGACAAATTCGGCAATGCGCTGATTGATGCCTGGCTGGCATCGCAGGGGCGGCAACCGGGTTCCTTCAACGCCGTCGAGCGGCTTTGCTATACCGGCGAACGCGGCATGGGGGCGCTGGAGTTCGCCCCGGCCATCGGCCCCAGGGCAAAGGAGACAACGCACATTGAGGTCGGCAAGTTGGTCGAGCTTGCGTCGGAGATACTGACCCACCGGAACAAGCTGCAGGCGACTCTTGCGGCCGAAGGCGGAGAAGATGCGCTGAGGAATATCTTGCGCGTGGGCACATCCGCCGGCGGCGCGAGGGCGAAGGCGGTCATCGCATGGAACCCGAAAACCAATGAAGTGCGGTCCGGCCAGGTCAAAGCCGGCCAGGGATTCGAATACTGGCTGCTGAAATTTGACGGCGTCAGCGGCAACAAGGATAAGGAACTGGACGACCCGAAAGGCTACGGGGTGATCGAGTATGCGTATTACCTGATGGCGCTTGAATGTGGCATCCAGATCAGTGAATGCCGGCTATTCAAGGAGAACGGCCGCTCGCATTTCATGACGCGCCGCTTCGATCGCATTGTTGGCAGTGCTGCTGGTGAAAAACTTCACATGCAGTCGCTCTGCGCGCTGGCGCACTACGATTTCAACATGGCAGGCGCCTACAGCTACGAGCAGGCGTTGCTGGTGATGCGGCAATTGCAGTTGCCGATGCAGGCCGTCGAGCAACTGTTTCGGCGCATGGTATTCAACATCGTGGCCCGCAATCAGGACGACCACGTGAAGAACATCGCCTTCCTGATGAACAAATCCGGTGAGTGGCGGTTGTCGCCGGCCTTTGATATGACCTACAGCTTCAATCCTGCGGGTGCGTGGACGGCGCGCCATCAGATGACGATGAATGGAAAACGCGACGATTTCACGATGGAGGACTTCAACGCCTGCGCAAAGACGGCTTCGATGAAACGCGGGCGCGCTGCGAAAATCGTTGCCGAGGTGCAGGCGACGGTATCGGAATGGAGATCGTTTGCTGAAGAGGCAGGCGTGCCTGATGTCTTGCGCGAGAAAATTCAGCGCACGTTGAATCTGAAACCCTGGCCATGAAGCCGGGCGAGTACCTGCCTTGGCGATATTGGTAGACACCGGAACTTCCCCAGCGATATATTTCCCTGTCAGTCAAACACGCTCTCGTGCTTTTCCCGGAGTTCAGCGCCACAACTGTTCGCGACCTGCCAGCAGACAACCCTTGGAGCCCACCTCTCATGCATCGCTCTCTCATAGTTTTGCCGGATGACACCGTCCAGCCCTTCGTCGATGCCATCGCTGCGGCGAAACAGTCGCTGCGCATCAAGATCTTCCTGTTCTCGGATCCGACGCTGCTGGCG
>NZ_FLQY01000230.1 GCF_900089945.1 Candidatus Propionivibrio aalborgensis
GTGATCGGCGCCGTTGGTGTCTCCGGCGTCAAGGCTGCGCAGGATGGGCAAATTGCTAAAGCGGGCGTGGCGGTGGTGTCGGGGGTTCCTGGAGCTTAGATGTTCAGACTTGATCCTACGATTGACGACACGAGAGTGAAGCAACTTCTTGCACGTCGAGGCAGACTCTACATCAAGACCGTACTATTCTTGGGGGGCAGGTCAACAACACAAGAAAAAGGGTTTCCGCGATTAACCGGAAACCCTTGGTAATACTGGTCGGGGCGGCGGGATTCGAACTCGCGACCCCTTGCACCCCATGCAAGTGCGCTACCAGGCTGCGCTACGCCCCGACAGCCTGCAATTATAATCGATCCCGCGCTGGCTTAGCTTAGATTCGCAGCATTTCTGCGATGTTCAGCAGCTCTGTGCGAAGTATTCCGGGCGTCATGATTGTGGGCGTGGCATCGACAATCGCGTCATCCAGGCGATGGCGCGCCCCGCTAATGGTAAAGCCTTGGCTGTAGAGCAGTTCCCGGATGCGGCGTACCAGCAAGACTTCATGGTGCTGGTAATAGCGGCGGTTGCCGCGGCGCTTGACAGGCTTGAGTTGGGTGAATTCCTGCTCCCAGTAGCGAAGGACGTGCGGCTTCACGCCACACAGTTCGCTGACTTCGCCGATGGTGAAGTAGCGCTTGGCCGGGATGGGCGGCAAGGGCTCCCTGTCGGTATCTTTAGGACTGTGTTCCATTGTAGGAGAGTTCCACCTCACCCTTCAGTTTTTGGCTGGCATGAAACGTCACAACGCGTCGGGCGGTGATGGGAATCTCTTCGCCGGTTTTGGGATTCCGCCCTGGGCGCATGGGTTTGTCTCGCAACTGGAAATTGCCAAATCCCGAGAGCTTTACGCCGTCACCCCGTTCAAGTGCGTTGCGGATCTCTTCAAAAAAGGCTTCGACCATATCTTTGGCCTCACGTTTGTTGAGTCCTACTTTTTCGAAGAGTAAATCTGCGAGTTCTGCTTTGGTAAGCGTCATGTCTTTTCCCTGTCAGACGCGAAGCTGTGCCGCGAAGGCCTGCTGCAAATAAGTGACTAATTGTTGCACTGCGGCATCTACTTCCGCGTCTTGCAAAGTTTTTTGAGTATCTTGCATAACTATCCGGAATGCAAGACTTTTTTCCCCTGGAGCGATCCCTTTTCCGGCGTACACATCGAATAGACGGATGTCCTGAACGATGGCTGGCCTATTGGCGGCCATCCCCCCAAGGAGCCGCTCCAGCTCCAGTTTTTGATCAACGACAATGGCGAGATCACGGACCGCCGGGGGTTGGCGCGATACCTCGGCGTACTTTGGAAGTCTTGATTGTTTTACCGCGTCCAGCTCGAGTTCGAAGACGACCGCGGCCAGCGGCAGATCGTATTTTTGCAGCCATTGCGGGTGCAATTCGCCAACAAAACCGATATCTTTTCCCGCAAGAATCACGCGCGCGCTGCGGCCCGGATGCAGGGCAGGGTGATTTGCTTTTTCAAAGCGGGCGACTTCCGGGGCGAGAAGCAGTTCGACTTCGCCTTTGAGGTCGAAGAAATCGGCATCACGTTCGGCAACCCCCCATTGCTCCGGAAAGGCACTCCCATAGGCGAGTCCGGCAAGTTTCCAGGGTTGGTGGAATCCTTCTACCGGCACGCCCGGTGTGTCGCGATAGAAGCAGCGGCCCGTCTCAAAGATGCGGACACGGCTCTGTTTGCGCTTAAGGTTGGTGACGACATTGGCGATCAGGCCACCAATCAGCGTCGAGCGCATCACGCTCATCTGGCTGGCGATCGGGTTGGCCAGGCGGATCGGTGCGCGGTTCGCCGCAAAATCGGATTCCCAGGCTTCTTCGACAAAGGCATAGTTGATGACTTCCTGGAAACCGCGATCGGCAAGGATCTGGCGAACGCGGCTCAAAGGGCGCGCATTCTCGGTTTGCGGCAACATCGATAGCGTGGCGCGCGGTGGGGGGGCCGGAATATTGTCGTAGCCGTGGAGGCGGATGATTTCTTCAATCAGGTCTTCTTCGATCTCGATATCGAAGCGATAGCTTGGCGGTGTCACGATGAAGTCATCGCCCTCACGGGTGAAGACGAAGTCGAGGCGGGCGATATGCTCGCCGATCTGCTCGGCGGAAAAAGAGACGCCCAACACTTTGCTTACCCGAGATGGACGCAGGCGAACGGCTGGTCGTTGCGGCAGCGCGGCTTCGGCTTCACATAGCGGGCCGGCCTGTCCGCCGCAGATTTCCAGGATCAAGCGGGTCGCCCGTTCGAGCGCGTGCCGTGTTCCGCCAAAATCAACGCCGCGCTCGAAGCGGTGCGAGGCGTCGGATACGAAGCCATAGCGGCGGGCGCGTCCGGCAATCGCCTTGGGGGCAAAGAACGCCGATTCCAGGAACATCTCGGTGGTGTCAAGGGTGATGCCGCTGTCTGCGCCGCCCATGATTCCGGCCATCGCCACCGGATGCTTGTCGTCGGCGATCAACAGCACGTCGTCCTGAAGCTCGAGCGTTTGCTCGTTAAGCAGCAAGATCTTTTCTCCAGCTCGCGCCAGGCGGGCATGGATGGCGCCTTCAAGCCGGGCGTTGTCGAATGCATGCAATGGCTGGCCCAGTTCGAGCATCACGTAGTTGGTAATGTCCACCAGCGCGGAAATGGAGCGGATACCGCTTCGCTCAATGCAGCGTTTCATCCAGTCCGGCGTTGCGGCTCTGGGATTTACGCCGGCGATGACGCGACCGTAATAGAGAGGACACGCTTCAGGTGCGTCGAGAATGATCGCGCGATTGGTGGAAATGCCCACCTGAGCCTCGGCAAATTCGGGAAAAGTCGCCGGCGAACCGGTCAATGCTGCAACTTCGCGCGCCAGACCGGCAAGCGACAGGCAGTCCGCGCGATTCGGTGTGAGTTTGAGCGTCCGCAGGCGATCATCGAGGTCAAGGTAGCTGCGAACATCCGTGCCTACGGACGCTGCGTCGGGCAGCACAAGCAGTCCGGAAGCATCGGCGGTGAGGCCCAGTTCCTTGGCCGAGCACAGCATGCCCGAAGATTCGATGCCGCGAACCTTGGCCAACTTGATCTTAAAGTCGCCGGGCAGGTTCGCGCCGGGAAGGGCGCAAGGCACCTTCATGCCCGGGGAAACATTCGGGGCGCCGCAGACAATCTGCTGCGCTTCGCCGCTGCCGATATCGACGCGGCACACATTCAGCCGATCGGCGTCCGGATGCTTATTGACCTCGATGACCTGCGCCACGACGACATGATCGAAGGGCGGCGCGACGCTTTCTTCCTCTTCGACTTCGAGACCGGCCATGGTCAGGAGCTGCGATAACTCGTCGCCCGAAACGGTCGGGTTAACAAAGCTGCGGAGCCAGGATTCTGAGAATTTCATGAGCAGTTCGGTAGAGAAGTCGGCATCAAACGAACTGGCGCAGGAAGCGCAGATCGCCGTCGAAGAACAGGCGCAGGTCATTGACGCCATAGCGCAACATGGTCAGGCGATCCGGTCCCATACCGAAGGCAAAGCCGAGGTATTTTTCCGGGTCAATGCCAACGTGGCGCAGTACATTGGGATGCACCATGCCGCACCCGCCGACTTCCAGCCAGCGGCCTTTCATCGGTCCGCTCATGTAGGCGGCATCGATTTCTGCCGAAGGCTCGGTAAATGGGAAAAAGGAGGGGCGGAAGCGCACCTGCAGATCGTCGGTTTCGAAGAATCGGCGCAGAAAATCGGCGACCACGCCCTTGAGGTCGGCAAAGCTCACGTTCTCGCCGATCCACAGTCCTTCGACCTGGTGAAACATGGGCGAGTGGGTGGCGTCGGAGTCGACGCGATAGACTCGTCCCGGCGCGATCACGCGGATTTCAGGCATCGTTTCGAGGTCGGCGTATCGCGCTACATGCGCCTGCATGTAGCGTACCTGGACCGGACTGGTATGCGTGCGCAGCAGGATGTCCCTGGCTGGTTGGCCCTTTTCGTCCTGCAGGTAGAAGGTATCGTGCATTGAACGTGCCGGGTGATCCGCGGGGGTGTTCAGTGCGGTGAAATTCTGGAAGTCAGCCTCGATTTCCGGACCGTCGGCGACTTCGAAACCAATTGAGCCGAACAGCGCTTCAATGCGTTCCAGTGTGCGGGTGACAGGGTGCAGGCCACCACGCGATTCCCCGCGCCCTGGGAGCGTGACATCAAGCGATTCTTCGGCGAGGCGCGTTTCAAGCGCCAAGCGTCGGATCGCGTCGCGGCGGGCATTGAGCGATGCCTCGACGGCTTCCTTAACGCGATTGATCGCCGCGCCGGCAGTCTTGCGCTCTTCGGGCGACAACCTGGCCATTCCCTTGAGCAGTTCGGTAATCCGGCCACTTTTGCCAAGGTAACGCGCCTTGATTTGTTCAAGGGCATCGGGGTCATCGGTCGCAGCGAACGCGGCTGCGGCTTCTTCTGCTATTTGATCAAGGTTCTGCATGAAAGAATAAATACTTCACCAAAAAAAAGGAGGCCGAGCCTCCTTTTTCTGCTCGTTCAGTCAGGCGCCGAGCTGGGCTTTGGCTTTTACGGCCAGAGCGGCAAATGCCGGTTTGTCGAAAACGGCCAGATCTGCCAATACCTTGCGGTCGACTTCGATCTGCGCCTTCTTCAAGCCGTTCATGAAGGTGCTGTATTTCAGGCCGGCTTCACGCGCTGCCGCGTTGATTCGGGCAATCCATAGCGCACGGAACTGGCGTTTCCTTTGGCGACGGTCACGGTAGGCGTACTGCCCCGCTTTCATCACCGCCTGTTTGGCGATGCGATATACATTCTTGCGACGGCCACGGTAACCCTTGGCCAGTGCAATAACCTTCTTGTGACGCGCGCGCGCCGTTACACCACGTTTAACTCGAGGCATGGTTTATCTCCTTAAGCGTAAGGCAGCATGGCACGAACCATGGCCTTGTCGGAGTCATGCACTCCGGTAATGCCGCGCAACTGACGCTTGGCTTTGGTGGTTTTCTTGGTCAGGATGTGGCGTTTGAACGCCTGCGCGCG
>NZ_FLQY01000231.1 GCF_900089945.1 Candidatus Propionivibrio aalborgensis
CGTTAGCCGTATCGTAGCCGAACCACTGCATGGCCGCATTTATCGCCTCTCTTGCTGTTTCGTGCTTTCCTTCCGGGTCTTGGTGCAATCTCCAGCCGCGCCCTGTCACGCTTGGTCGCGCAATCCATTTCAAACCCGTTGGCCTCCCCATCGTCTCAAGGAAGTCAAGCATCTCGGTATCTGTTGGCATTGTTTTCTCCAGTTCTGCCGCGCCTTCATCGGGCGCACGGCTAACCCGTCAATCCAGCCGCGACCGAATACGGGCGGCGCTTGTTCTCAACCCGCGTCACGCGGCGGGCTGATTTTTGCGTTGGCCGTCAGATGCTTCTCATGTCCACATTCCTTACAGCGCAACCGCGCATACTCTGGCGGGGTTGTCTTCGTTTTTTCGTACTGGTGTTCGCCATCGTTCAGGCAGTCGGCCTTGTAGGCGTAGTAGCTGAAATGAATCGCCGTGGTGTAGGTGAATGTCTTCCCACACTCTCCGCACTCTTGCTGGTGCAAGTCGTCTTCTTCGTAGCCGTAGCCGGCATCGTGGTTTATCTCAACGTCCGCGCCACAATAAGGACATTGCGTGTCTTTGCTCATATCTCCTCCGTGCCGGCCAACCCGGCGTTCAACGCGGACCTTCGCAAGCTGCGCTTGCTCGGCCCGTTACCTCGGCGTTGGGCGCCTCGTGCCGGCCCTTGGTGTTCGGGTGGTCTGCGTCCTTCGCTTGCTCTTTGCTCCATGTCAGCAAGTGATGCACGGTCGCAAGGTGCGGCGGGATGTCCGAATATTCGATAAAGTCTGCAACCAGCGTGTTTAGCGCTTCGTCAAGCTGCTTGTGGCAGCGGGTGTGTTCGTTCCTGTGCATGTCGTTCTCCAAAGCGGCATTGGCCGCGTAAATTTGCAAGTGCCGCCGAACCCTCCGCTCCAGGCGACACGCCGCAAGCGGCGTCCGCCTGAGCTGGTGCGTTATGCATCAATATCAGCAAGTGTTTCGGCGGTATGCAGATACACTCCAAATCCGCATGTAATATTTGAGTCGTGCTGGTTTGTGTGGGAAAGTTTCGCGCTGCCTTGCGGTCTAATCCCGCTACTACCCAAGCTAATAAAAACAGGCTCGTGCATTTCGTACTCCAATAACTCTTTTATCAATTCCTTAACTGTCAAAGTTCCACTCACTGCTATCTCCTTTCCGCTGCATAACAATGCCTTCAACCGGACAAGCCGAATGAAGGCGGTTCTTCGGTCAGTCTTATGTGCGCGGCTTGCCTGTTAAGGCGGCGTTATGCCCCGTCCTGCGTTTCTGATTCAATGAGGCATCCAATTCGCCCGGCTTCAAGTA
>NZ_FLQY01000232.1 GCF_900089945.1 Candidatus Propionivibrio aalborgensis
GGGGCTGGAATCATGAAATTTCTGGATCACCTGGAGGAATGGCTGATCACCTTCCTCATTGGCGGCGCCACCTTGATCATCTTCACCGCGGTGATGCATCGCTATGCAGCGGGCGTGCCGATTCCGGTGGTTCAGGACTGGTTGCTGAGTCTCAATCTGAGCTGGGCGCAGGAGCTGTGCATCATCATGTTCGTCTGGATGGCCAAGTTCGGTGCCGCGTATGGCGTGCGCACCGGCATTCACGTTGGCGTCGACGTGCTGATCAACAGCCTGTCGGGCCGGACGCGAGCCAAATTCATCGTCTTCGGCATGTCGGCCGGAGCGTTCTTTACCGGCATCGTCGGCACCCTGGGGGCGCACTTCGTCTGGGAGAACGGTGCCCACTACGCGATCTTCAACGCCTTGGGCTTGGCCACCGGCGACTTGTATCCCGGGCCGACAACGCCCGACCTGGAATGGCAGACATGGATCGTATACAGCGCCATCCCACTGGGCTCCTACCTGATGTGCTTCCGTTTCCTCCAGGTCACCGTCGGCTTCATCCGTACCGGCGAACTGCCGCATCACGATCATGGCCACGTCGACGGCGTTGACGAGGACGAGGTGCCGGTGGACATCAACCCCTACAACATGGACGACGATCTCCACATGCACGATCTCAAGTACAAGAAGCGTCATCCTGAACAGCAAGTCGGCGATGGCGGGACGGCGGCTGACAAGGGAGAACCGAAATGAGCGCCGTGATCATCTTCGTGCTGCTGACCTTCCTGATGCTGTCGGGAATGCCGGTCTCCATCTCGCTCGGTCTGACGGTACTGACCTTCCTGTTCACCTTCACGCAAACGCCGCTCGACTCCGTTGCGCTCAAGCTGTTCACCGGCATCGAGAAGTTCGAGATCATGGCGATCCCCTTCTTCATCCTTGCCGGCAATTTTCTGACGCATGGCGGCGTGGCGAAACGCATGATCTTCTTCGCGACGTCGATGGTCGGCCATTTGCGCGGCGGCCTGGGCCTCAGCGCGGTGTTTGCCTGCGCGCTGTTTGCCGCGGTATCGGGTTCTTCGCCCGCCACCGTGGTGGCGATCGGCTCGATCCTGCTGCCGGCCATGGTCA
>NZ_FLQY01000233.1 GCF_900089945.1 Candidatus Propionivibrio aalborgensis
ATCGCCGGGACGTAGGTGATTATCATGAGGTACACCAGCATCGTCAGCAGCCAGGGCCAGACGGCCTTGGAGCAGTCGGTCAGGCCCATCTTGGCGATTCCGCTGGCCACGTACAGATTCAGGCCGACCGGCGGCGTGATCATGCCGATCTCCATGTTCACCGTGATCATCACCCCGAAGTGGACGGGATCGATGCCCAGTTTCATGGCAATCGGGAACAGGATCGGCGCCGTGATCAGGATGATCGACGAGGGCTCCATGAAGCTGCCCATCACCAGCAGCAGGATGTTCACCGCAATCAGGAAGCCGACCATGCCGACCCCGGAATGCGTCAGCCATTCGGCGATGCCCTGCGGTATCTGCTCGTTGGTCAGGATGAAGGAGAACAACACCGCATTGGTGATGATGTAGAGCAGCATCGCGCTCATGTTCGCCGAGTTGAGCAGGACCTTCGGCACGTCCTTCATGCCGATGTCCTTATAGACGAATACGGCGATAAAGAAGGCGTACACCGCGCTCATGGCCGCCGCCTCGGTCGGAGTGAACAGGCCGCTGTAGATGCCGCCCATCACCACCACGATCAGCAGCAGGCCCCAGATCGCCTTGCGGAAGGCGTCCCAGCGCTCCGCCCATGAACGCGGCTGCTCGCGCGGATAGTTGCCCTTCTTGGCCTCATACCAGGTG
>NZ_FLQY01000234.1 GCF_900089945.1 Candidatus Propionivibrio aalborgensis
GTGCGCGACGATCATTCGAGCAAGGACTACCCGCGAGAGGCCATCGCCGAGGAAAAAGGCAAGCTCATCGCCTCGCTCCCGGCCACCGGCACCGCAGTGCTGAATGCCGATGACGAACTGGTACTCGCCATGGCCGCCAAATCCGTCGCCAGGATCATCACCTATGGACTCTCGCCCAAGGCTGAACTGCGCGCCGAAGACATCAGCTCGGTCTGGCCAGAGCGTTTGCAGATGACGCTGGTACGCGGTTCAGAACGCATAAAACTGCGCACCCAGTTGTGTGGAACACACTGGGTTCCTTGCGTGCTGGGTGCCATTGGCGGCGGGCTGGCCGCCGGCATGACGCTGGACGAATGCGCCAGGGGGATTGCCAGCGTTGCTCCCTTTGACGGCCGCATGCAAGCGGTGACAACATCGGATGGGGTATCCTTCATCCGCGATGACTTCAAAGCACCTCTGTGGACGCTCGATACGTGCTTCGATTTCATGAAGGCGGCGCAAGCCAGGCGGAAAATTATAGTCTTTGGCGAGATTTCAGACGCAGGCCTCAAAAAAGGGGCGATGTACGCGAAAACCGCACGCCTTGCCCAGAAAATTGCCGATGTCACGGTTTTCGTTGGCCCCTGGGCGTCCAGCGTGTTGAAGGCGCAGAAGCCTGGTGAGGAAAACACCTTGCGCGCGTTCGGCCATGTCCGCGATGCGGCCGAATACATCAAGTCAATCAAGCGCGAGGGCGATCTGGTACTGATCAAAGGCACAAACAGACAAGATCACCTGCAACGCATCATCCTGGCGCAAAGTGGCAAAGTAGCCTGCTGGTGCGAAGACTGCGACCGGGTTTCTTTCTGCAACGCGTGCCCCGACCTGAACAAGCCCTCCGGCGCGCCGCTTTTACTGCGGCAGCAGATCAGCGAAGCGTCAACGCCCAAAGCGCCGCCATCTGGTCCGCATATTCTTGAACCCGAACTACAGGTGATCGTCGGTCTTGGCAACCCCGAA